>NZ_JBEZWL010000007.1:0-124720 GCF_040648015.1 Streptomyces sp. NPDC029216
GGTGCGCGATCGCGCACCGGGCCACCGGTCTTTCAGGCCCGGGACCTAGCAGCCCAGCAGACGGCTGCCGAGGTAGGTCTGAATCTGGTCCAGGGAGACGCGCTCCTGCTTCATGGTGTCGCGCTCGCGCACGGTCACCGCGTTGTCGTCCAGGGTGTCGAAGTCGACGGTGACGCAGAACGGCGTACCGATCTCGTCCTGGCGGCGGTAGCGGCGGCCGATGGCGCCCGCGTCGTCGAACTCGATGTTCCAGTTCTTGCGCAGGTCGGCGGCCAGGCCCTTGGCCTTCGGCGACAGCTGCGGGTTGCGGGACAGCGGCAGGACGGCGACCTTGATCGGGGCCAGGCGCGGGTCGAAGCGCATCACGGTGCGCTTCTCCATGACGCCCTTGGCGTTCGGGGCCTCGTCCTCGATGTACGCGTCGAGCATGAAGGCGAGCATGGCGCGGTTGACACCGGCCGCCGGCTCGATGACGAACGGGGTGTAGCGCTCGCCGGCCTCCTGGTCGAAGTACGTGAGGTCCTGGCCGGAGGCGGCGGAGTGGGCCTTGAGGTCGTAGTCCGTGCGGTTGGCGACGCCCTCCAGCTCGGAGAACTCACTGCCACCGAAGTTGAAGCGGTACTCGATGTCGGCGGTGCGCTTCGAGTAGTGGGACAGCTTCTCCTTCGGGTGCTCGTACCAGCGCATGTTCTCCTCGCGCATGCCCAGGCCGCGGTACCAGTTCCACCGCTCCTGCATCCAGTACTCCTGCCACTGCTCGTCCTCGCCCGGCTTGACGAAGAACTCCATCTCCATCTGCTCGAACTCGCGCGTGCGGAAGATGAAGTTGCCCGGCGTGATCTCGTTGCGGAAGGACTTGCCCATCTGCGCGATGCCGAACGGCGGCTTGCGGCGCGAGGTGGTCTGGACGTGGGCGAAGTTGGTGAAGATGCCCTGGGCGGTCTCGGGGCGCAGGTAGGCCTTCGAGCCGGTGTCCTGGGTCGGGCCGAGGTGGGTCTCCAGCATGCCGGAGAACTGCTTCGGCTCGGTGAACTGGCCCTTCACACCACAGTTGGGGCAGTTGACGTCGGCGAGGCCGTTGGCGGGCACGCGGCCGTGCTTGGCCTCGTACGCCTCTTCCAGGTGGTCGGCACGGTGACGCTTGTGGCAGGAGGTGCACTCGGTCAGCGGGTCCGAGAAGGTGGCGACGTGACCGGAGGCCACCCAGACCTCGGGCGCCAGGATCACGGAGGAGTCGAGGCCGACGATGTCCTCACGCCCGGTGACCATCGCCTTCCACCACTGGCGCTTGATGTTCTCCTTGAGCTCGACACCCAGCGGACCGTAGTCCCAGGCAGCCCGAGAGCCGCCGTAGATGTCACTGCAAGGGAAAACGAAGCCACGGCGCTTGCTCAGGCTGACGATGGTTTCGATCTTGTCGGCGGCCACGGTGCTCTCTTCATTACGAGGACGAACGGCGAAGGCTTTAGGTTACCGGCGCCCGCACCCTCCACTTCAAGTCGGTATCCCCTTCCAGCATGCTCCCCCGGGCCCCCTACCTGCCTTGTTGACAACCGTTTCCACCTTTGATGAAAATGGATGTCATGAACGTACGACGCCTCATACCCACCGCCGCCCTCGCCGGTGCCGTCGCCCTCGGCGCCACGGCCCTGACCGCCTGCTCCGGAGCCGACACCAAGGGCGGCGAGGACGGCAAGCTCGCCGTGACGGCGTCGTTCTACCCCATGCAGTTCCTCGCCGAGCAGATAGGCAAGGAGCACGTGAAGGTCGACACCCTGACGAAGCCGGGGGTCGAACCGCACGACCTGGAGATCACCCCGCAGCAGACCGCCCAGCTCGGCGAGTCCGGCCTGGTGCTCTACCTCAAGTCCCTCCAGCCCGCCGTGGACAAGGCCGTCGCCCAGTCCGGCGTGAAGAACATCGTCGACGCCGCCACCCTCACCAAGCTGGAAGTGCACAGCTCCTCCGGCCACGACGACCACGACCACGCGGCCGAGCCCAAGGGTGCGGGCGAGGGCGAGGGCCACAACGAGGCCGGCGAAGACCCGCACATCTGGCTCGACCCCGTGAAGTACGCCGAGGTCGCCAAGGGCGTCGGCGCAGCCCTGGAGAAGGCCGACCCGGCCCACGCCGCGGACTACCAGAAGAACACCGGCGAGCTGGTGACCAAGCTGACCGCCCTGGACACCGAGTACAAGAACGGTCTGGCGAACACCGCCACCAAGACCTTCATCACCACGCACTCGGCCTTCGGCTACCTCGCCGAGCGCTACGGCCTCGACCAGGAGGGCATCGCCGGCTTCGACCCGGAGGCCGAACCCAGCCCGGCCCGGATGAAGGACCTCCAGGCCGTCGCGAAGAAGGACAATGTGTCCACCGTGTTCTTCGAGACCCTGGCCAGCGACAAGACGGCCAAGACCCTCGCCGCCGACACGGGCCTGAAGACCGATGTCCTCGACCCGCTTGAGGGAATCACGGACAAGTCCCAGGGTGCTGACTACTTCGAGGTCATGCACGCCAACCTGAAGAACCTCCAGAAGGCACTCGGTAGCAAGTAATGGCAGTAGCAGCAACGGAGGCGCGTGCCATGCAGTCCCCGCCCACGAAGGCAACGGACCAGCCCGTCATATCCCTGAGCGGGGCCACGGCCTCGCTCGGCTCACGCCCCGTGCTGCGCGGGGTCGACCTCACCGTCCGACGCGGTGAGGTCGTCGCCCTTCTCGGCGCCAACGGCTCCGGCAAGTCCACGGCCGTCCGCGCCGTCGTCGGCCAGGTCCCGCTGTCCGGCGGGACGCTCTCCCTCTTCGGCACCGAGTTCAAGCGCTTCCGGCAGTGGTCGCGCATCGGCTACGTCCCGCAGCGCACCACCGCCGCCAGCGGCGTCCCGGCCACCGTCCGCGAGGTCGTCTCCTCCGGCCGTCTGGCCCGCTCCCGTTTCGGCGTCCTGCGCAAGGCGGACAGGGCAGCCGTCGACCGCGCCCTGGCCCTGGTGGACATGGGCACGCACGCCGACGCCTCCGTGAACGCCCTCTCCGGCGGCCAGCACCAGCGCGTGCTCATAGCCCGGGCGCTGGCCGTCGAACCCGAACTGCTGATCATGGACGAGCCGATGGCCGGCGTGGACCTCGCCAACCAGGAGGTTCTCGCTCACGCGCTGCGCGCGCAGGTGGCGGCCGGCTCGACCGTTCTGCTCGTCCTGCACGAGCTGGGCCCGCTGGAGCCGCTGATCGACCGCGCCGTCGTCCTGCGTGACGGCTGCGTCGTCCACGACGGCCCGCCCCCGGAGGCCGTGGGCCAGCACGCCCTGCCCGGCCACGACCACGTACACCCCCACGCGGCGCAGGACGCCGAGCCCCTGCGGACGGGACTGCTGAGCTGATGGACCTCCTGAACTACGCCTTCATGCAGCGGGCGCTCATCGCGGCCGTGGTCGTCGGGCTCACCGCCCCCGCCATCGGCACGTACCTCGTCCAGCGGCGTCAGGCCGTCATGGGCGACGGGATCGGCCACGTGGCGATGACGGGTGTCGCGCTCGGCTTCCTGTTCCACACGAGCCCGGTGTGGATGGCGACGCTCGTCGCCATCATCGGCGCCGTCGGCATGGAGCTGATCCGCTCCCGCGGCAAGACCAGCGGCGACATCGCGCTCGCCATCCTGTTCTACGGCGGCATGGCCGGCGGCGTCATGATCATGAACCTGGCGCCGGGAGGCTCGACCGCCAACCTGACCACCTATCTCTTCGGCTCGATCACCACCGTCTCGCAGCAGGACGTCACCGCGGTCCTGGTCCTCGCGGCCTTCGTGCTCGCCGCCACCCTGGGCCTTCGCCGCCAGCTCTTCGCCGTCTGCCAGGACGAGGAGTTCGCCCGCGTCACCGGCCTGCCGGTGCGCGCCCTGAACCTGCTGATGGCCGTCACGGCCGCCGTCACCGTCACCGTGGCCATGCGGATCGTGGGCCTGCTGCTGGTCAGCGCCATGATGGTGATCCCCGTCGCGGCCGCCCAGCGGGTCACCCGCGGCTTCACCGCGACCCTGTCGCTGGCCATGGCGATCGGCGTGGTGGTCTCCCTCAGCGGTACGGCCGCCACCTACTACATCGACGCGCCGTCGGGCGGCACGATCGTGCTGCTCGCGATCGCCGTCTTCGTGACCACGACGGCCCTGTCCACGCCCCTGGCCCGGCGCCGCGCGAAGGCCGCCCGGGCCGCCGAGGTGGTCTGCACCCGGGACGACGTGAAGGTCCAGTAGGACCGGCCGCCTGGCACAATGGGGCGAGGCCGAAACGAGGAGGAACCGGTGGCGACTGCGCCTGGCGAGACGAATACCGCGCCAGTACGAGGACGGTCCACCCGGCAGCGGGCCGCCGTGGCGGCGGCGCTGGACGAGGTGGACGAGTTCCGCAGCGCCCAGGAGCTGCACGACATGCTCAAGCACCGCGGCGACTCCGTGGGCCTGACCACCGTGTACCGCACCCTCCAGTCCCTGGCGGACGCCGGCGAGGTGGACGTGCTGCGCACCAGCGACGGCGAGTCCGTCTACCGCCGCTGCTCCACGGGCGACCACCACCACCACCTGGTCTGCCGCAAGTGCGGCAAGGCCGTCGAGGTGGAGGGCCCGGCGGTGGAGAAGTGGGCGGAATCCATCGCGGCCGAGCACGGCTACGTGAACGTGGCCCACACCGTCGAGATCTTCGGCACCTGCGCGGACTGCGCGGCCGCCGGTTAGCCCGAAAAGCTCGGATTCCGGTCGAACACCGGTCGGAATCCGGCCGAAATACCACTGCCTCCGCCGCCGGGCCCGTCAGGGCCACGGCGGCGGAGTCGTACCGGGGTCAGCTCTCGGAGCCCTCGGGCTGGTTCGGGACCGCGCCGCCGAAGCGGCGGTCGCGCTTGGCGTACTCCATGCAGGCGTCCCACAGGTGGAGACGGTCGAAGTCCGGCCACAGGACGTCCTGGAAGACCATCTCGGCGTAGGCGCTCTGCCAGATCAGGTAGTTGGACGTGCGCTGCTCGCCGCTGGGGCGCAGGAACAGGTCCACGTCCGGCATGTCCGGGTAGTAGAGGTACTTGGCGAGGGTCTTCTCGTTGACCTTCGACGGGTCCAGCCGGCCGGCCTTCACGTCCGCGGCGAGGGCCTGGGCGGCGTCGGCGATCTCGGCGCGGCCGCCGTAGTTCATGCAGAAGTACAGCGTCAGCTTGTCGTTGCCCTTGGTCTGCTCCTGGGCGATCTGGAGCTCCTTGGCCACGGACTTCCACAGCTTGGGCATGCGCCCCACCCAGCGGACCCGGATGCCGAGGGCGTCGAGCTGGTCGCGGGTCTTGCGGATGAAGTCGCGGTTGAAGTTCATGAGGAAGCGCACCTCGTCGGGCGAGCGCTTCCAGTTCTCGGTGGAGAAGGCGTACAGGGAGATGTTCTTGACGCCCATCTCGATCGCGCCCTGGAGGACGTCGAGGACCCGCTCGGCGCCGACCTTGTGGCCCTCGGTGCGCGGCAGGCCCCGCTCCTTGGCCCAGCGGCCGTTGCCGTCCATCACGATCGCGACGTGCTCCGGCACCAGCTCGCCCGGGATCTTCGGCGGACGGGCGCCGGACGGGTGCGGTTCGGGGAGCGTGTAATCACGGCGGGAGAGTCCCAGGAATCCGCGTACTGCCATGGCGCTTCGGTCTCCGATCTCGGTCACTTCTCTACGTAACGCAGGGAACGCAGCCCGCGCTCCAGGTGCCAGTGCAGATAGGCGGAGACGAGTCCGCTCCCCTCGCGCACGTACCGCGGCTCCGCCGCGTCGGCCGTCGGCCAGTCCCCCGTCAGCAGGGCGCTGAGCAGCCCGATGGCCTCAGCAGATGGTACGACGCTTCCGGGGACCCGGCAGTCGCCGCATACGACCCCGCCGGCGGCGACGGAGAAGTGCCGGTTGGGTCCGTGGATCCCGCACTTCGCGCAGTCCTCGAAGCTGGGCGCGTAGCCGTTGACAGCCAGGGAGCGCAGCAGGAAGGCGTCGAGGATCAGGTGCGGTGCGTGTTCGCCGCGCGAGAGGGTGCGCAGGGCGCCGACGAGCAGGAGGTACTGCTGTACGGAGGGTTCGCCCTCGTTCTCGGTGAAGCGTTCGGCGGTCTCCAGCATCGCGGTGCCGGCGGTGTAGCGGGCGTAGTCGGTGACGATGCCGTTGCCGTAGGGGGCGATGATCTCGGTCTGGGTGCACAGGGGCAGGCTGCGGCCGATCAGCTCGCTGCCGCGGGCGAAGAACTGCACGTCGGCGTGGGAGAAAGGTTCCAGCCCGGCGCCGAACTTGGACTTCGTGCGCCGTACTCCGCGGGCGACGGCCCGGACGCGGCCGTGGCCGCGGGTGAGCAGCGTGATGATGCGGTCCGCCTCACCCAGCTTCTGGGTGCGCAGCACGATGCCGTCGTCGCGGAACAGACTCATGCGCCCATTGTCCCCTGCGCGCGGACAGCACCGACCCCCGTCCGGAGCGGTGTCCGGACGGGGGTGGCACCCCTTGGGAGGATCAGGGAGGCGGTCAGACGGCGGGAGCTCCCGCCTCGTCGGCCTCTTCGGCATCGGCCTTCACCGCGTCGTCCTTCGCGGCGTCGGGCTTCGCGGCGTCGGGCTTCGCGGCGTCGTCCTTGGCGGCTTCGGGCTTCGCCGCGTCCGCCTTCACGGCGTCTGCCTTCACGGCGTCCTCCTTGGCGGCGTCCTCCTTGGCGGCTTCGGGCTTCGCCGCGTCCGCCTTCGCGGAGCCGGCCTTCTCGGCGGCCGCCGGGGCGGCGGACGGCTGGGCGGGCAGCTCGACGTGGCCGGTCAGGGTCTCGGACAGCACCTCGGCCAGGGCCTCGGCCGCCGGGGCGGCGGTCTGCGCGTCGTCCTTGGCCAGGCCGTTGAAGATCAGGTTCAGGACGATGGCGGCGGTGGCACCGAGGGTCACACCGCTGTTGAGGAGCGAGGACAGGTCCGGGCTCATGTGCTTGTCGAAGTAGACCGGGACGGTGGCGGGGAAGAGCGCGAAGGCCAGCGGGACGCCGACGATCAGGGCGTTCTTCTCCTCCTTGAGGTCCACCTTGGCCAGGGTCTGGATACCGGCGAGGGCGACCATGCCGAACATGACGGTGGCGGCGCCGCCGAGCACGCCCGGCGGGACGGAGGCCACGATCGCGGCGGCCTTGGGGATCAGACCGAGGACGATCATGAAGGCGCCGGCGGCCACGACCACGAACCGGCTCTTGACCTTGGTCATCCGCACCAGGCCGACGTTCTCGGCGAAGGCCACGTACGGGAAGGAGTTGAGGATGCCGCCGAGGGCGGTGGCGGCGCCGTCGGCGCGCAGGGCGCGGGCGACGGTCTCGCTGTCGACCTTCTTGCCGACGATGTCGCCGACGGCGTAGGTGTCACCGGTCGTCTCGACCATGGTGATCAGCATGACGATCAGCATGAGGAGGATCGGGAACCACTCGAACTTCGGGGCACCGAAGTGGAAGGGGGTGGTGACGCCGATCCAGTCGGACTTGCCCACGTCGCCGAACTTGGCGTCGCCGAGCAGGAAGGCGACGGCCGTGCCGCCGACCAGGCCGAGCAGGATGCCGATGCTGCGCAGGAACGGTCCGCCGAACTTCATCAGGACGAGGATGAAGAGCATGGTGCCGCCGGCGTAGGCCAGCTGCGTCGGGACGCCGCCGTCGGCCACGGTGGGGGCGCCGCCTGCGGCGTCCTTGAGGCCGACCGGGATCAGGACGATGCCGAGGACCGTGATCACCGTGCCGGTGACCACCGGCGGGAACAGCCGCATGACCGCGCGGAAGGCCTTGGCGGGCAGCCAGGCGAAGGCGAAGGTCGCGAGGCCGGCGGTGATGACGGCGCCGTAGATGACCAGCAGCGCGGCGGTTCCGCCGCCCGCGCCGAGGCCGATGGCGATCATCGGGGAGACGGCGGTGAAGGTCACGCCCTGGATGAGCGGGAGCCGGGCGCCGACGCGTCCGATGCCCCAGGCCTGGATGATCGAGGCGATACCGCAGGTGAAGAGGTCCGCGTTGATCAGGTAGACCAGCTGTTCAGGGCTCAGCTTCAGCGCGCTGCCGACGATGATCGGGACGATCACCGCGCCGGCGTAGAAGGCGAGTACGTGCTGGAAGCCGTACAGCGCGAGCTTGGGGAGGGGGAGCACCTCGTCGACCGGGTGCGAGCTCTGCTCTCCGCTTTCGGAAAGCCGGGCGGCGACACGTGCCATCTCTGCCTTGCCCTTCAAGGAGGTAGGTAACTGAGAGGAAGCTGGTTATCCCCTGGCCGGAGTGGGTCGCTAACCCGTTGGTCCGCCGGGGTTGTCAGTCGGAACACGCAGATCTCGTCGTGTGACCGGAATTGAACGCCTGTGGAAGTGCTCACAGATATCGGAGACTTCGACAAAGTGTTGACGTTCAGAGACCTTGTCTCTGGAGGTTTCTCCCATGGCGGGCAGCCGCGTACAGGAGTATGGGCGACAGGCCCCCGAGCAGGTCGTTCCCCCTGCACACCTGCGAAGTTCCCTGCTCTGACAGGCGATGACCTGGTACGCAAGCATTCGGCCACGCAAATCCGACGGCCCCATTTCGGCCGTCCGAAATGCGGAAATTTTGTACGGAATTGGGGACTCCACCCCGTGCACGGACCGAACGACCCTCCGGTTCACGCCGCAGAGGCCGGATCGTTACTTCCCGAACGCCCACATCCTGGGATTTCGGGCCCCCGAAATGCGTCCGGGCCCGGCGGAAGACCTCCCCGCCGGGCCCGGATCGACGTACGGAGGCCTCCTAGGGGGCGCGCACCGCCGACAGCAGCCCGGCCACCTCGTCCGAGGCCATCCGCAGCGCCGCGCCCACGGTGGCCAGCACCTCGCGCTCGGCCGGGATGTAGGGCCCGTCCGCCAGGGCGATCCGCGCGCCCTGCAGCAGGATCGATTCGCGCCCGGGGGCGGCCAGGTGCGCGGCGAGCGGCTCCAGCGCCTCGTGGAGCTCGATGGACAGCGCGGCCCCGCAGCACTCGGGCCCGTCGTACAGCCCCAGCCGGCCCTCGTCGGTGGCCAGCGCCTCCACGAGGGACTCCAGCTGCTCCTCGGTGCAGTCCTGGAAGCCGGCGGCGCGTACGGCCGACACGGCGGCCTCCAGCGCGCTGCGCGAGGAGGTCCCCCCCGCGGCGAGCACGGCCAGCGTCACGGTGTGCACGGCGTCGCGCAGGAGCGAGGAGAAGCGGGTGGTGGTGAGGTGGTCCAGTACCTCGGTCCCGAAGCGCTCCCGGCAGGCCTGGCACTCCACGACGGGCCCCGCCTGCCCGCGCGGCAGCAGCGGCAGTCCGAGGACGGTGAACCGGCGGCGCCCGGTGCGCCGGCGGTAGTTGCGGTCACCACCGCAGCCGGGGCAGAAGAACTCCCCGTCGCCCACGGTGTTCCAGATGGTACGGATGCCCCAGAGCGTCAGCTTCCGGCCGTTCCCACCCCGAACTGGCAGCACGTCGCACCTCCGTAACCCCCCGGCAACGACGCCGGGTTGGCGTGATGTTAGCCACATCGGTGAGTGTGCGTCAGTCGTGCGACAAGACAACATGGGCCCGGGGGCGCACTTGGCCGATCTGCGCCCCCGGCCGACGGGCCCCTGACGGCCCCGGACGGCATGACGGAGCCCCGCCGCTCCGGCTGGAGGGGCGGGGCTCCGTCAGGGGTGGATCAGCGGCCCGCGCGGTTGACGGCGGAGATGACCGCCTTCAGGGAGGCGCGGGTGGTGTTGGCGTCGATGCCAATGCCCCACAGGACCCGGCCGTCGATCGCGCACTCGATGTACGAGGCGGCCACGGCGGAGGCGCCCTCGCTCATCGTGTGCTCGGTGTAGTCCAGCAGGCGGGCGTCCACGCCAATGCCGGCCAGCGCGTCGAAGAAGGCCGAGATGGGACCGTTGCCGGTGCCCGTCAGGACCGTCTCCACACCGTCCACGACCGCCTCGACGGTCAGCGTGTCCGTGCCGTCCTTGTCGGTGGCGGTGGAGCCGGAGCGCAGCTGGATGCGGCCCCACGGGTTCTCGGGGTTGGGCAGGTACTCGTCCGAGAAGACCTCCCAGATCGCCTTCGGCGTGACCTCGCCGCCCTCGGCGTCGGTCTTGGCCTGGATGATCCGCGAGAACTCGATCTGCATGCGGCGCGGCAGGTCCAGCTTGTGGTCGTTCTTCAGGACGTAGGCGATGCCGCCCTTGCCGGACTGGGAGTTGACCCGGATGACCGCCTCGTAGGAGCGGCCGACGTCCTTCGGGTCGATCGGCAGGTACGGGACGGCCCACTCGATCTCGTCGACGGTCTTGCCCTGGGCGACCGCGTCGGCCTCCATGGCGTCGAAGCCCTTCTTGATGGCGTCCTGGTGGGAGCCGGAGAAGGCGGTGTAGACCAGGTCGCCCGCGTAGGGGTGGCGCGGGTGGACCTCCATCTGGTTGCAGTACTCGCTGGTGCGGCGGATCTCGTCGATCTGCGAGAAGTCGATCTGGGGGTCGATGCCCTGGGAGAACAGGTTCATGCCCAGGGTGATCAGGTCGACGTTGCCGGTGCGCTCGCCCTGCCCGAACAGGCAGCCCTCGATGCGGTCGGCGCCGGCCATCAGGGCCAGCTCGGCGGCGGCGACGGCGGTGCCGCGGTCGTTGTGCGGGTGCACGGAGATGCAGATGTGCTCGCGGCGGGTCAGGTTGCGGGCCATCCACTCGAAGCGGTCCGCGTGGGTGGAGGGCGTCGAGCGCTCCACGGTGGCGGGCAGGTTCAGGATGATCTCGCGGCCCTCGCCCGGCTGCCAGACGTCGCAGACGGCCTCGCAGACCTCCAGGGCGAAGTCCAGCTCGGTGTCGGTGAAGATCTCGGGGCTGTACTGGTAGCCGAAGACGGTCTCGGGGCCCAGCAGCTTGTCGGCGTACTCCATGACCAGGCGGGTGCCGTCGACGGCGATCTGCTTGATCTGCTCCTTGGAGCCGCGGAAGACGACCCGGCGGAAGGTCGGGGCGGTCGCGTTGTACAGGTGCACGGTGGCGCGCTTGGCGCCGATCAGCGACTCGACGGTCCGCTCGATCAGGTCCTCGCGGGCCTGGGTCAGTACGGAGATCGTGACGTCGTCCGGGATCGCGCCCTCTTCGATGATGGAGCGCACGAAGGCGAAGTCGGTCTCACCGGAGGAGGGGAAGCCGACCTCGATCTCCTTGTAGCCCATGCGCACCAGCAGGTCGAACATCTCGCGCTTGCGGGCGGGGGTCATCGGGTCGATCAGCGACTGGTTGCCGTCGCGCAGGTCGGTGGACAGCCAGCGCGGAGCCTTGGTGACGCGGGCGTTCGGCCAGGTGCGGTCCGGGATGTCCACCTGCTCGTACACGCCGTACTTGTGGATCGGCATCCCGGAGGGCTTCTGGGTGTGGGTCGCGTTCGTGATGGGCGTGGGGCGACCGACGAAAGTGTGCTGGCTCATGGCGTTGGGCTCCTCGCGTGTCCGCGTGTAGTTCGCTGAACGGCCGACGGCGGTCGTAAAAACCGCAACACCAAACTCCGCGGGGAGGGGGCCGGCCTACGACTACAGACCCTCGCCGCGGCAGCTAAGGAGAAGCAGCCCGAAACGCATGATGGGCCGAGCCTAACCGAGCCGCGCCGTATCGCGAGGACCTGTTTCAGTATGCAAGACCGACGTGTCCGATTTGTACCCTTTGTGACCCAGGACTCCTTTCATCCGGCAAGGTCCGGCGGATCCGTCAACACGGCGCGACGGCTTTGAGACAACCGAATGAATCATGCTCGCCAGTAGTGACACCACCATCACCCACTGCCACATTTCCGGGATGGATGCCTTCCTTTCCCACGCACACGCCCCCCACCACCCCGTCTTCTGCACCGTGGTGCCGCCGCACCTGCTGGACAAGGCCGCCCGGTCCGCCGACTCCTCCCGGGCCGACGCCGCGCAGCGCACCCTGGAGACCGACGCCCTCCTGCGCACCCGGCGGCGGATCAGCACCGTCCGCGGGATCGCCCCGGCGGCGGTGGACGCCTCCGCCCCCGAAGGACCGCGGCGGACGGTCTACGACGCCCAGCACCACACCCGGCTGCCCGGGAAGAAGGTCCGGGCCGAGGGCGCCGACGCCGTCAAGGACGCCACCGTCAACCGCGCGTACGCCGGGCTCGGGGCCACGTACGAACTGTTCCTGAAGGGCTTCGGCCGGCGCTCGATCGACGGCTCCGGGCTGGCGCTGGACGCGAGCGTCCACTACGGCGAGGACTACAACAACGCCTTCTGGGACGGTCAGCAGATGGTCTTCGGCGACGGGGACGGGGACCTGTTCGTCGACTTCACGGTGTCGGTGGACGTCATCGGGCACGAGCTGACCCACGGGGTCACCCAGTACACGGCCAACCTCGACTACCACGGCCAGTCCGGCGCCCTCAACGAATCGATGTCGGACGTCTTCGGCTCGCTGATCAAGCAGTACTCGCTCGGCCAGACCGCCGACCAGGCGGACTGGCTGATCGGGGCCGGGCTGCTGGGCCCCAACGTGACCGGGGTCGCGCTGCGCTCGATGAAGGCGCCGGGGACGGCGTACGACGACGACGAGCTCGGCAAGGACCCGCAGCCGGCGACGATGGACGACTACGTGGCCACCTCGCGCGACAACGGCGGCGTCCACATCAACTCCGGCATCCCCAACCACGCCTTCTACATCGTGGCGACCGAGCTCGGCGGCAAGGCCTGGGAGCGGGCCGGGCAGATCTGGTACGACACCCTGACCGGCGGGCAGCTGGAGTCCCGGGCCGACTTCAAGGACTTCGCCCGGCTGTCGACGGCGGCCGCCGTCACCCGGTTCGGGGAGGGCGGCGCCGAGCACCAGGCCCTCCAGAAGGCCTGGGCGGCCGTCGGCCTGGGGTAGGAATGCCGGTATGAAGATCGAAGTGGTGCGGACGGGCGGTTTCTCGGGGATCGAGCGCCGGGCCGAGGTGGACACCTCGGGCCGGCCCGACGAGGAGGAGTGGCAGGCCCTGGCCCAGCTGGCCCTGCGGCCGGACCCCCGGGCCGCCCAGGGGCCGGGCGGGGTCCGGGACGGGTTCTCGTACCGCATCACGGTGGACGGGCGGACGGTGTCCTGCCACGACCCGCACCTCTCGGACGCCCAGCGCAGCCTGATCACCCGGGTACTGAAGGAAGGCGCGTAGCGGCGGGCACCCGCGGCCCGGGCGGCAATGCGGGTGCCCGGGCCGGACGGTCCTGCTTGGATGGCCGGATGACCACGACGATCTTGAACACCCTGGAGCAGTACTACGACACCGTCCCCCGCCGGGGCGGTGCCCGGGGTGAGGACTTCGGCCCGCTGACCCTCTTCGTCCAGGAGGGCAACGGCTGGCCCTACTACGCGCGGCCCACGCTCGGCGGCCCCGACGCCACCCCGGCCGACGTACGGAAGGTGCTGGAGAGGCAGAAGGAACTGGAGGTGCCCGAAGCCTTCGAATGGGTGGCCGAAAACAGCCCCTCCCTGCGGGCCGCGGTGGAGGCGGCGGGCCTCCACGTCCACGCGCACCCGCTGATGGTGCTGGACACCGCGGCCGAACCGCTCGCCCCGCACCCGGAGGTCCGCACCCTCGGCTCCGGTGACCCGCTGCTCGCGGCCGCGGTGACGGTGGTGCGGCTGGCCTTCGAGGAGCCGGGGACGGCCCTGGGCCAGGCCGGGCCGGCTGAACTGGCGGCGACGCCGGCCGACCCGTCCGTGGAGGAGCGCCGGGCCCGGGTGTCGGCAATGCTCGCGGACGGGCGCACCGGGATGGCGGCCGCCGTCCGCGACGGGGTGGTGCTGTGCGCGGGCCAGTACAACCCGGTCGGCGAGGTCGCCGAGGTCGTCGGGGTCGGTACGCTGCCCGCCGCCCGGCGCCAGGGGCTGGCCCTCGGCGTGACGGCGGCCCTGGTCGCCCAGGCCCTCGACGGCGGGGTGCGGACGGTCTTCCTGTCGGCGGGCGACGAGGACGTGGCCCGGATCTACGCCCGCGCCGGCTTCCGCCGGGTCGGAACGGCCCTGATCGCGGAGCCGCCGGCCGCGTAACGGGCCGCGCGCGCTCCGCCGTTTTGCGGGAACGGCAAGAAGGATTGCCCCGGTCACGGCGGGGGGCGGAGCATCGGCGGTGTCCGTACAGGCCCCACCGAGGAGACCGCCGTGCCCGTCCCCACCCACGACCACCCCCGCGACGACCGGGGCCACGACCACGGCCACGACGGCCGGCCCGGCGAGCGCGGCGCGACGGCCGTCGGCCAGGAGTTCTGGGACTCCCGCTACCGGGAGAGCGAGCGGATCTGGAGCGGCCGGCCGAACTCCGTACTGGTCCGCGAGACCGGGGAGCTGACTCCCGGCCGGGCCCTGGACCTCGGCTGCGGCGAGGGCGCCGACGCGGTCTGGCTGGCCGGGCGGGGCTGGCTCGTGACCGGTACCGACATCTCGCCCGTGGCCCTGGAGCGGGCCGCCGGGCACGCGGCCGACGCGGGCGTGGCCGACCGGATCACCTTCGAGCGCCACGACCTCGGGGAGTCCTTCCCCGCCGGCGAGTTCGACCTGGTCGCGGCCTGCTTCCTGCACAGCCCGGGCGAGATGCCCCGCGAGCGCATCCTGCGCACCGCCGCCGCGGCCGTCGCCCCCGGCGGGGTCCTGCTCGTGGCCGGGCACGGCGGCCCCGCGCCGGGCGCCGAGAACCCGCACCCCGAGCTGTACTTCCCCACCCCGCAGGAGGTCCTGGACGGCCTGGAGCTGCCGCAGGACGGCTGGGAGGTGCTGGTCTGCGCCGAGCACGAGCGGGTCGGCGCGGAGGCCGACCGGCCCGGGCACGGCTACGACAACACCCTCAAGGTCCGGCGCCTGGCCTGAGCCCGGCGACGGGCCGCGGCCGGCTCAGAAGCCGAGCTTGCGCAGCTGCTTGGGGTCCCGCTGCCAGTCCTTGGCGACCTTCACGTGCAGGTCGAGGAAGACCGGCGTGCCGAGCAGCGCCTCGATGTGCTTGCGCGACTTCATGCCGACCTCCTTCAGGCGGGAGCCCTTGGGGCCGATGATGATGCCCTTCTGGCTGGGCCGCTCGATGTAGACGTTGGCGTGGATGTCGAGCAGCGGACGGTCGGCGGGCCGGTTCTCGCGCGGGATCATCTCCTCGACGACGACGGCGATGGAGTGCGGGAGCTCGTCCCGTACGCCCTCCAGCGCGGCCTCGCGGATCAGCTCCGCGACCATCACCATCTCGGGCTCGTCGGTGAGGTCGCCCTCCGGGTAGAGCGGGGGGCTCTCCGGCAGCATCGGCGCGATCAGGTCGGCCAGCAGCTGGACCTGCTTGTCGCCGACCGCCGACACGGGGACGATCTCGGCCCACTCGATGCCGAGCTCGGCGCCGAGCTGCTGGATCGCGATGAGCTGCTCGGCCAGCTGCTTGGACTCGACCAGGTCGGTCTTGGTGACGATGGCGATCTTGGGGGTCTTCTTGATCCCCGCGAGCTCCTTGGCGATGAACTTGTCGCCGGGGCCGAGCTTCTGGTCGGCGGGCAGGCAGAAGCCGATGACGTCGACCTCGGCCCAGGTGGTGCGCACGACGTCGTTGAGCCGCTCGCCGAGCAGGGTGCGCGGCTTGTGCAGGCCGGGGGTGTCCACCAGCACCAGCTGGGCGTCGGGGCGGTGCACGATGCCGCGGACGGTGTGGCGGGTGGTCTGCGGCCGGTTCGAGGTGATCGCGACCTTGGTGCCCACCAGCGCGTTGGTCAGGGTCGACTTGCCCGCGTTGGGGCGGCCGACGAAGCAGGCGAAGCCCGCGCGGTGCGGGGCGGTGGGCTCGGGGGAACGATCGCTCATACGGGCCATTCTCCCCGATGCCGCCCGGCACGCCGACCAGGCCGCCCCTCAAACGCCGGCGGGGCTGTAAATAGCCGCGCCGACGATTGAGGCGGGAACGGTGGAAGGGCGGGTAGGGGACGGCCCCGCGCAGCGGCGGGCCCGCCCGGCCCGGCTACGACAGGGTGAGGGTCAGGGCCGCCCTGTACGCACCCGGCGGGGTGAACGCGGGCAGCCCCAGCACGACCGCGGCGTCGACCGTGTACGCCGCCGGGCCGAGCCCCGCTCCGCCGACCAGGTGGTGCCCTCGTACGCCACGACCCCCGTCGTACCCCGCTCCCCCACCACCGGCTCCGTCCCGAAGGCCCCGGAGCGGTCCGCGGTGGCCGTCACCCGGTCGGCCGTCCCGGCGGCGCCCGCGCGCCCGGCGACGGTCACGGCCGCACCCGGGGTGAACCCGGCCCCGGGCGGGCGGCGGAAGAGGTCAATGCACGGGCACCCCGGGACCTGGCGGCCCATCAGGGTCCGGTCCCGCGCCCGCCCCCGACGCCCGGAACGTCCGCCGGTAGGCCGTCGGGCTCACCCCCAGCGCCGCCTGGACGTGCTTGCGCAGCGACTGCGCCGTCCCGAAGCCCGCCTCCCGCGCGACCGCCTCCATCGGCAGCTCGGTCCGCTCCAGCAACTGCCGCGCCCGCTCCACCCGCCGGCCGGTGATCCACTCCCCCGGGCTGACCCCCGACTCCTGGCGGAAGCGGCGCGTGAAGGTCCGTACCGACACGGCCTCCTGCCGGGCCAGGTCGCTCAGCCGCAGCGGCTCGTGCAGCCGGTCCAGTACCCAGGCCCGCGCGGCCGTCGTGCTGGCCTGCTGCGGCGCGGGCACGGGCCGGTCGACGAACTGCGCCTGCCCGCCTTCCCGGTGGGGCGGTACGACGGTCCGCCGGGCCGTCTCGTTCGCGACGGCCGCGCCGTGGTCGCGGCGGACGATGTGCAGGCACAGGTCGACGCCGGCGGCGACCCCGGCGGAGGTCAGGACGTCCCCGTCGTCGGTGTAGAGCACGCTCGCGTCCACGCGTACGGCCGGGAACATCCGCTGGAAGTGTTCCGCGTAGACCCAGTGGGTGGTGGCCGGGCGGCCGTCCAGGTACCCCGCGGCGGCCAGGACGTAACCACCCGTGCAGATGGAGACGAGCCGGGTGCCGGGCCGGATGTGGGCGAGGGCCGCCGCGAGTTCACCGGTCAGCCGGCCCTCGTCGTGGACCGGCCCCAGCTCGTACGAGGCGGGCACCACCACGGTGTCGGCCGTGGCGAGCAGTTCGGGGCCGTGCTCGACGTGGATGGCGAAGTCGGCGTCCGTCCGCACCGGCCCGGGGGCGAGCCCGCAGGTCAGGATCTCGTACAGGCGCCGCCCCTCGCGGTCTTTGGCCAGGCCGAAGATGCGGTGGGGGATGCCCAGCTCGAAGGGCAGCAGCCCGGCGAGCACGAGGACGACGACACGGTGCGGGCGCGGCTCGATCGGCATGGCCCGATCGTATCGAAGCATGTCGGTCAGGCCACTGTCGTACCACGCACCCCCGGCCGGATGCTGTCGGGGTGACGCAGACAGCACCCCCCTCCAGCCCCCGGGCCGCCACCCTCCCGGCCCCCCGCGAGCCCGGCCGTATCCACCGGGCCTGGTTCGCCGCGGCCGTCGCCTTCGTGACGATCATCGGCGCGGCGGCGTTCGCCTCCCTCCCCGGACTGCTCATCGAGCCCCTGCACGAGGAGTTCGACTGGTCGCGCGGCACGATCGGCTTCGCCGTCTCCGTCAACCTCGCGCTCTACGGGCTGACCGCTCCCTTCGCCGCAGCCCTGATGGACCGTTTCGGCATCCGGAAGGTCGTCGCGCTGGCCCTGACCGTCATCGCCGGCGGCTCGCTGGCCACGGTGTGGATGACCGCCTCCTGGCAGCTGGTGCTGTTCTGGGGCGTGCTGGTGGGCCTGGGCAGCGGTTCGATGGCGCTGGCCTTCGCGGCGACGGTGACCAACCGCTGGTTCACCGCCCGGCGCGGGCTCGTCACGGGCATCCTGACCGCCGCGGGCGCCTCCGGGCAGCTGATCTTCCTGCCGCTGCTGTCCTGGCTGGTGGAGCACCACGGCTGGCGCCCGGCCTCGGTCACCGTGGCGCTGGCCGCGCTGTCCGTGGTGCCCTTCGTGTGGCTGCTGCTGCGCGACCACCCCGCCGACGTGGGCCTCGCCCCGTACGGGGGCACGTACGAGCCCAAGCCGGCGGCCGTGCCGGGGGCGGCCCGGCGGGCCGTGACCGTGCTCTTCCAGGCGGCCCGGACGGGCCCGTTCTGGCTGCTCGCGGGTACCTTCGCGATCTGTGGCGCCTCGACGAACGGGCTGGTCCGGACCCACTTCACGCCGGCCGCCCACGACCACGGGATGCCGGTGACGGCCGCCGCCGGGCTGCTCGCGGTGATCGGCGTGTTCGACGTGCTCGGCACCATCGCCTCCGGCTGGTTCACCGACCGGTTCGAGGCGCGCCGTCTGCTGGCGGTGTACTACGCCCTGCGCGGGGTGTCCCTGCTGTTCCTGCCGATGCTGCTGGCGCCCGCCGTGCACCCGCCGATGGTGTTCTTCATCGTCTTCTACGGTCTGGACTGGGTCGCGACCGTCCCGCCGACCATCGCCCTGTGCCGGGAGCACTACGGGCAGGACAGTGCGATCGTCTTCGGCTGGGTGCTGGCCTCGCACCAGGTGGGCGCGGCGGTGGTGGCCTTCCTCGGCGGGGTGGCCCGTGACGCGCTGGGCTCGTACGACCTGGTCTGGTACGCCGCGGGCGGGCTGTGCGCGGTGGCGGCGCTGATGGCGATGGTGATCCGCCGCCGGCCGGAGCGGGCCGCCGCCCCGGCCGCGGCCTGAGCCCGGCCGGGCGGCGTCCGGCGGGGCCGCCCGCGCGGCGAGCGGTCAGGCCGCGCCGGGGGTCTCAGGCCCCGGCGGGCGTGGTGGACTTCAGGGTGCCGTCCGGGCCGGCCAGCAGGACCGGGGTGGCCGGGCCGCCGAGGTCGCGGACGGCGGCGCGGTCGGCCTCCGCGGGGGCGTCGGCCGCGCTGACCACGGCCGCGGCCTCCAGGGAGCGGGCGCCGCTGGCCACGGCCATCGCGACGGCCGTCTGGAGGGCGCTGAGCTTGAGGGAGTCCAGCTCCACCGTGCCGGCGACGTACGTGCGGCCGGTCTCGTCGCGCACCGCCGCCCCCTCCGGGACCCCGTTGCGGGCCCGGGCGCTGCGCGCCAGGGTGATGATCTTGCTGTCCTCGGGGTCGATCCCCGCTCCCACGCTGCTCTCGGTCATAGCCGAAAGCATAGGGAGCGCCCCGGCGGTGCCGTGCAACGACCCCGCCGGGGCGCCCTTCCCCCGTCACGCCTCCCCCCGGGGCGCAGGACAAACCTAAGCAAGCCATCAGGTCCACCCTGTGATCCGAAGGTCCCGGACCCGTATGACCTTTGACCCTAATCTGCTGTTACGGCCGGTCCAGTCGCAGCCGCTCCGCCCTCGGCAGCCCCGCCACGACCAGGTCGTACGAGTCCTCCACCAGCTCCCGCACCAGCGCGTCCGGCAGCTCGCCCACCGTCACCGTGTTCCAGTGCCGCTTGTTCATGTGCCAGCCGGGGACGATCGCGGCGTGCTGCTCCCGCAGCCGCACCGCCGCCTCCGGATCGCACTTGAGGTTGACCTTCAGCGGCTCGCCGTCCAGGGCCGAGAGCGCGAACATCTTCCCCAGCACCTTGAACACCGAGGTCTCCGGGGTGAAGGGGAACTCCTCCACCGCCGCGTTGAAGCTCAGACAGAACGCGCGCAGCTCCGCCGGGGTCATTCGCCCTCCACACCCTCGCCGGCCTCCGGAACCACCGGCTCCACGAGCACCGTGACGATCTTGTTCCGGCGTCCCGCCGGGGATTCGGCCGTCAGCCGCAGGGGCCGCCCGTCCGGCAGGTCCACCATCGCCGAGGCCCCGGCGATCGGCACCCGGCCCAGGGCCTTCGCCAGCAGCCCGCCGACCGTCTCCACGTCCTCGTCGTCGAAGGCCAGGGCCCCGAACAGCTCGCCGAGGTCGGTGATGTCGAGACGCGCGGTGACCCGGTAGCGGTCGTCGCCCAGCTCCTCGACGGGCGGGATCTCCCGGTCGTACTCGTCGGTGATCTCGCCGACGATCTCCTCCAGGATGTCCTCGATCGTGACGATGCCCGCGGTGCCGCCGTACTCGTCGATGACGACGGCCACGTGGTTGCGCACCGACTGCATCTCGCGCAGCAGGTCCCCGGCGTTCTTGGTGTCGGGCACGAAGACCGCCGGACGCATCACCGTCGAGACGAGGTCCGTCTCGGCCTCCCGGTTGATGTGCGTGCGGCGGACGAGGTCCTTGAGGTACACGATGCCGACGATGTCGTCCTCGTTCTCCCCGGTGACCGGGATCCGCGAGAAACCGGAGCGCAGCGCGAGGGTCGTCGCCTGGCGGATCGTCTTGTAGCGCTCGATGCACACCAGGTCGGTGCGCGGCACCATCACCTCGCGCACGAGCGTGTCGCCGAGCTCGAAGACCGAATGCACCATCCGGCGCTCGTCGTCCTCGATCAGCGACTCCGCCTCCGCGAGGTCCACCATCGCGCGCAGCTCGGCCTCGGAGGCGAAGGGCCCCTTGCGGAAGCCCTTGCCCGGGGTGAGGGCGTTACCGATGAGGATCAGCAGCTGCGGGATCGGCCCCATGATCCGCGCCAGCGGTACGAGGACGTACGCGGCCGCCGTCGCGGTGTTCAGCGGGTGCTGGCGGCCGATCGTACGGGGGGACACGCCCACCGCCACGAACGAGACCAGCACCATCACGGCGATGGCCACCAGCAGGGCGGTCCAGTTCTCCCCGAACGCGTCGAGGCAGACGTACGTGACGAGCACGCCCGCCGCCATCTCGCAGGTGACGCGCACCAGCAGGGCCACGTTGACGTAGCGGGTGGGGTCGGCGGCGACCTGGGCCAGCTTGGCGCTGCCGCGCCGGCCCTCCCGTACGGCCTGGTCGGCCCGGAAGCTGGAGACCCGGGCGATCCCGGACTCGGCGCACGCCGCGAACCAGGCCACCACCGTCAGCAGGACCGCCCCGGTGATCAGCTGGTAGGCGCCGGTCACGAGACGGTCGGGGCCGGGGAGGGACCGGTCAGACCGCGCTCACCGCGCCAGCCGTCGACGATGGCCGCCTGGAGGCCGAACATCTCGGCCTTCTCGTCCGGCTCCTCGTGGTCGTACCCGAGCAGGTGCAGCACCCCGTGGACGGTCAGGAGCTGGAGCTCCTCGTCCATGGAGTGCTGCGTGGGGGCGTCCTCGCCCTGCTTCTTCGCCACCTCGGGGCAGAGCACGATGTCGCCGAGGAGCCCCTGCGGGGGCTCCTCGTCGTCCTTCGCCGGCGGACGCAGCTCGTCCATCGGGAAGGACATGACGTCGGTGGGTCCGGGCAGGTCCATCCACTGGATGTGGAGCTGCTCCATCGCGTCCTCGTCGACGACGATGACGGAGAGCTCGGAGAGCGGGTGGATCCGCATCCGGGTGAGCGCGTAGCGGGCAATGTCGAGGATCGCCTGCTCGTCGACTTCGGTTCCGGACTCGTTGTTGACGTCGATCGACATGGTGCGCTGGGGTCTACTTCCGCTGGTTGCCGTTCCGGGCGGGACCGGTCTCCCGGGCCGCCTGGCTGTCGTCGTACTTCTCGTACGCGTCGACGATACGGCCGATCAGCTTGTGCCGGACGACATCCTCGGACGTGAGCCGCGAGAAGTGGATGTCGGGCACCCCTTCGAGGATCTCCTGGACCTGGCGCAGACCGCTCCTGGTGCCGTTCGGGAGGTCGACCTGCGTGATGTCACCGGTGATCACGATCTTCGAGTCGAAACCGAGCCGGGTCAGGAACATCTTCATCTGCTCGGGGCTGGTGTTCTGCGCCTCGTCGAGGACGACGAAGGCGTCGTTCAACGTCCGGCCGCGCATGTACGCCAGCGGCGCCACCTCGATGGTCCCGGCGGCCATCAGCCGGGGGATGGAGTCCGGGTCCATCATGTCGTGCAGGGCGTCGTACAGCGGGCGCAGGTACGGGTCGATCTTGTCGAAGAGCGTGCCCGGCAGGAAGCCGAGACGCTCCCCCGCCTCGACGGCGGGCCGGGTCAGGATGATGCGGCTGACCTGCTTGGACTGCAGGGCCTGCACCGCCTTGGCCATGGCGAGGTAGGTCTTTCCGGTACCGGCGGGGCCGATGCCGAAGACGATCGTGTTCTTGTCGATCGCGTCGACGTACCGCTTCTGGTTGAGGGTCTTGGGGCGGATGGTGCGGCCGCGGTTGGAGAGGATGTTCTGGGTGAGCACCTCGGCCGGGGTTTCCAGCGGGCGCCCCTCCGCGTCGCTGCCGTTCGCCTTGAGCATGGCGATCGAGCGTTCCACTGCGTCCTCCGTCATCGGCTGCCCGGTGCGGAGCACCAGCATCATCTCGTCGAACAGGCGCTGGATGAGGGCGACTTCCGCCGCTTCCCCGACCGCGCTGACCTGATTGCCCCGAACGTGGATGTCGGCCCTCGGGAAGGCCTTCTCGATCACGCGCAGCAACGCGTCGCCGGAGCCGAGCACGGTCACCATCGGGTGCGTCGCCGGGACGGTGAAGTGGGCTCGCGTCTGGCCCGGTACGGGGCTGTGGGCTGTCGGTGTCTGAGTCATGGGCCGGCACTGTGGCCTGCGCATACCTCCCGCTGAGGGGCCGCGCCGGTCGACGGCCTCCGGAGTACCAAGGGTACGTCCACCCCGGACGGTTCCCGAGGGGTTTTCCGGCCCGGCCCGGGGCCCCTCCTAGGCGGGGCTGCGGAAGCCGATGGTGGGGACGGCCCGGCGGCGGGAGCAGGGGCCCGCGCCCGGCGGGACGAGGGCGTCCAGGAAGCCGTAGCGGCCGCGCAGGCCCTCGGGGGCCGTGCGCCACCAGTGGGCCACCTCGGCCCAGCCCGGGGCGGAGAGGGAGCCGCCGAACTCCTGCACCGAGAGGGCGGCGGTCAGACCGGCGAAGGCCAGCCGGTCCGCCAGCGGCCACCCCGCGAGGCTGCCGGTGACGAACCCGGCCACGTAGACGTCCCCGGCGCCGGTCGGGTCGAGGGCGTCGACGGCGATCGCGGGTACCTCGGCCGTCTCCCCCGTCCGGGAGTCCACGGCGTACGAGCCCTCCGAGCCCATCGTCACCACGGCGACCGGCACCTTGTCGGCCAGCGCGCGGGCCGCGGCGCGGGGGCAGTCGGTGCGGGTGTACCGCATGGCCTCGCCGGCGTTGGGCAGGAAGGCCTCGCAGTGCTCCAGGTCGGTCAGGGAGCCGAGGTCCCAGCGGCCGGTGTCGTCCCAGCCGACGTCGGCGAAGATCCGCGAGCCGCGGCGGGCCGCCTCGCCGATCCAGTCCTCCCGGCGGTCGGCGGCCAGCGAGGCCACGGCGGCGCGGGTCCTCGGCGGACACCAGGGGAAGGGGCCGGGGCCGGCCGGGGGCGGGGCCTCGTGGCCGTGGGAGACCATCGTGCGCTCGCCCTCGTAGGCCATGGAGACGGTGACGGGGCTGTGCCAGCCGGGGACGGTGCGCGACATGGACAGGTCGATGCCCTCGCCCTGTGCGAGGGCGTCCCAGCAGTACTCGCCGTAGTGGTCGTCGCCGAAGGCGGCGGCGAGGGAGGTGCGCAGGCCCAGGCGGGCGAGGGCGGTGGCCATGTTGGCGACGCCGCCGGGGCTGGATCCCATGCCGCGCGCCCAGGACTCCGTCCCGCGGACGGGGGCGGAGTCGAGGCCGGTGAAGATGATGTCGAGGAAGACGGTCCCGGTCAGGAAGACGTCACAGCCGGGCTCTTGCGGGTCGCGCAGCGGGCCCAGGGGGTCGAGGGTTCCGGGGCGGCTGGTGCGGCTGTCCCGACTGGTCACGGTGTACTCCCCGTTGAAGTGTCGTTTCTGCGTTCGACTGGAGGGCTGCCAGGTTTGCCCGGGCACCTCACGGCCAAACCCAGTGTGACGCACCTCACCTGAGCCTGGCTCTCCTCTCACCCTCGCCCCGCTAGGCCCACGCCAGCGCCCGGACCACCGCTGCGCGGCCCCGCCCGGCTACCGCTTCGGGAGGGACACCCGCGCCAGGTCCGCCGCGATCGTCAGCTCGCCCTCGAACCCCGCCCCCCGCGCCTCCCGTTCGAACTCCGACGGATCGGAGTACCGCTGCGAGAAGTGCGTCAGCACCAGGTGCCGGACCCCGGCGTCCCGCGCCACGCCCGCCGCCTGCGCGGCGGTCAGGTGCCCGTGGTCGGCGGCCAGCCCCGCGTCCGCGTCCAGGAACGTGGACTCGATGACCAGCATGTCGCAGCCTTCTGCCAGTTCCTCCACGCCGGGACACATCCGGGTGTCCATGACGAAGGCGAACCGCTGCCCGGCCCGGTGCTCGCTGACGTCTTCCAGGGTGACCTCGCCCAGCCGTCCCTCGCGCTGGATCCGCCCGACGTCCGGCCCCTTGATGCCGTGCCGTGCGAGCAGCTCCGGCCGCATCCGCCGCCCGTCCGGCTCGGTGAGCCGGTAGCCGAAGGACTCCACCGGGTGGGAGAGCAGCCGCGCCTCCAGGACGTACGAGGGGCCCTGCCCGAGCACCCCGTCCCGTGCCACCGGCTCCTCCCGGAGCCGCACCGTCTCCCGGTAGGCGGTCGCGTACCGCAGCCGGTCGAAGAACTTCTGCCCCGAGGCCGGGTAGTGCGCGGTCACGGGGTGCGGGACCTGGTCGAGGTTGATCCGCTGGATCACCCCGGCCAGGCCGAGGCTGTGGTCACCGTGGAAGTGGGTGACGCAGATCCGGTTGATGTCGTGGGCCGCGACCCCGGCCCGCAGCATCTGCCGCTGCGTGCCCTCGCCCGGGTCGAAGAGGATGCCCTCGCCGTCCCAGCGCAGCAGGTAGCCGTTGTGGTTGCGGTGCCGGGTGGGTACCTGGCTGGCGGTGCCGAGGACCACGAACTCGCGTGCGGACACGGACCGCTACCCGGGGGGCCACTGGAGGCCGCGGCCGCCCAGGACGTGCAGGTGGGCGTGGAAGACGGTCTGGCCCGCGCCGGCGCCGGTGTTGAACACGACCCGGTAGCCGTGCTCGTCGATCTTCTCCTCGGCGGCGATCACCCCGGCCTCACGCAGTATGTCGGCGACCACGGTGGGCTCGGCGGCGGCGAGGGATGCCGCGTCGGGGTAGTGCACCTTCGGGATGACGAGCACGTGCGTCGGCGCCTGCGGGTTGATGTCCCGGAAGGCGAGGGTGGTCTCGGTCTCCCGGACCACGGTCGCGGGGACCTTGCCCGCGACGATCTTGCAGAACAGGCAGTCCGCCTGCGGTTCCCCGGCCATGGCCGCGCCTCCCGTGATGTTGATCGGTCGGGGCATGCTACCGGCCCGGCCACCCGCCCGACCCTCCGGCCGAGCGGGACTCGACCCTCCGCCCGCCGGGGCCTACGCCCAGCGTCCCGTACGGGCCAGCAGGACCGCCGTGGCCGCCGTGCCCGCCGTCGAGGTGCGCAGCACGCTGTGGCCCAGGCGGTACGGGCGGGCGCCGGCCTCGGCGAAGGCGGCCAGTTCCTCCGGGGAGACCCCGCCCTCCGGGCCGACCACCAGGACCACCGAGCCGGACTCCGGCAGCGCGGCCGTCGCCAGGGGCTCGGAGGCGGCCTCGCGGTCCTCGTGGAGCACCATCGCCAGGTCGGCGGTGGCCAGCAGCTGGGCCACCTGCTTCGTGGACAGCGCCTCGCCCACCTCCGGGAAGCGGACCCGGCGCGACTGCTTGCCCGACTCCCGGGCGGTGGCCCGCCACTTGGCCAGGGACTTGGCCCCGCGCTCGCCCCGCCACTGGGTGATGCACCGCGAGGCCTGCCACGGCACGATGGCGTCGACGCCGGTCTCCGTCATCGTCTCCACCGCGACCTCGCCCCGGTCGCCCTTCGGCAGCGCCTGCACCACCGTGATCCGCACGGCCGGCTCCGGCTCCTCCCGGATCTCGTGCAGGTCCGTGACGACCAGGCGGTCCTTGCCCTCGGCCGCCTTGACCACGCCCTCCGCCCAGCGGCCGCGCCCGTCGGTGAGGACCACGTCCTCGCCCGGGGCCAGCCGCTTCACGGACACGGCGTGCCGTCCCTCGGGGCCCTCCAGCACGAACTCCGGCCCCGCGGGGACCTCTTCGACCACGAACACGGGGGCCGTCATGACGCTCTCCTCATCTGCAACACCTTCAACGCGCTCTGTGCCTCGGCCAGTTCGGCCGCCAGCACCTCCACCAGCTCCCCCGCCGGCAGCGCCCGGGCCAGCCGGTGCCCCTGCCCCGCCCACAGCGCCATGCCCTGCGGGTCCCCGGCCGCGGCGGCCGCCTTGCGCAGCCCGGAGGTCATGTGGTGGATCTGGGGGTAGGCGGCCGGGGCGTAGGGGCCGTGCTCGCGCATGAAGCGGTTCACCAGACCCCGCGCGGGCCGGCCCGTGAAGGCCCGGGTGAGCTCCGTGTGCGGGAACATCGGGTCGGTCAGGGCCTTCTTGTGCAGCGGGTGCGCGCCGGACTCCGGGCAGACCAGGAAGGCCGTGCCGAGCTGGACCGACCCCGCGCCCGCCGCGAGGAGCGCCGCGATCTGCGCGCCGCGCATCACTCCGCCCGCCGCGATGATCGGCAGCGTGACGGCCTCCCGTACCTGGGTGACCAGCGTGAGCAGGCCGACGCCCGCCGTGGCGTCGGTCTGCGGGTCGTCGCGGTGGGTGCCCTGGTGGCCGCCGGCCTCGACGCCCTGGACGCAGACGGCGTCCGCGCCGGCCGCCTGGGCGGTGCGGGCCTCGTCGGCCGAGGTCACGGTGACGATCGTGTACGTGCCGGCCGCGCGCAGGCGGGCGAGCGCGGCGGGCTCGGGGCAGCCGTAGGTGAAGGAGACCACCGGTACGGGGTCTTCCAGCAGGATGGCGAGTTTGGCGTCGTAGCCGTCGTCGACGGTGCCGATGATGTCCTCCTCGGCGAGGGAGACCTCGTACCAGCTCGCCTCGCCGGCCAGCTGCCCGCGGTAGGCCTCGACCGCGGCGGGGTCGACGTACCCGGTCTGCGGGAGGAAGAGGTTCACTCCGAAGGGGCGGCGGGTGAGCCCGCGCGTCTGTTTGATCTCCTGGTACATGCCGTCGGCGGTCTTGTAGCCGCCGGCCAGGAAGCCGAGCCCGCCCGCCTCGCACACGGCGGCGACCAGGGGCGGTCCGGAGACGCCGCCCGCCATGGGAGCCTGCACGATCGGGTAGGGGTGGAGACCGTTCGGTGCGGAGGACATGCCCTGCATCGTGCCATGTCCGGGTCACGGCACCGAATCATGGCATTCGCCTGGCATAGTCCGCTTTCCGGATGCCGGGCGGCGGGGGCGTGGAACGGCGAGGAGCCCGGTACGGGGTCTCCCGTACCGGGCTCCTACGACGTCGGCGCCGAACGGTCAGCGGCCGTTGAACGCGTCCTTCAGGCGGCTGAACAGGCCCTGCTGGCCCGGCGCGAACTGGCCCATGGGCCGCTCCTCGCCGCGCAGCTTCGCGAGCTGGCGCAGCAGCTCCTCCTGCTGGGCGTCCAGCTTGCCGGGGGTGGTGACCTCGACGTGGACGATCAGGTCGCCGCGGCCGCCGCCGCGCAGGTGCGTGACGCCGCGCCCGTGCAGCGGGATCGCCTGGCCGGACTGGGTGCCGGGGCGGATGTCGATCTCCTCCATGCCGTCCAGCGTCTCCAGCGGGCACTTGGTGCCCAGGGCCGCCGCCGTCATGGGGATGGTGACCGTGCAGTGCAGGTCGTCCCCGCGCCGCTGGAAGGTCGGGTGCGGCAGCTCGTGGATCTCCACGTACAGGTCACCGGCGGGGCCGCCGCCGGGGCCGACCTCGCCCTCGCCCGCGAGCTGGATGCGGGTGCCGTTCTCGACGCCGGCCGGGATCTTGACCGTCAGGCTGCGGCGGGAGCGGACCCGGCCGTCGCCCGCGCACTCGGGGCACGGGGTCGGGACCACGGTGCCGAAGCCCTGGCACTGCGGGCAGGGGCGCGAGGTCATGACCTGGCCCAGGAAGGACCGGGTGACCTGCGAGACCTCACCGCGGCCGCGGCACATGTCACAGGTCTGCGCCGAGGTGCCGGGCGCGGCGCCCTCGCCGGAGCAGGTGCCGCAGACCACGGCGGTGTCGACCTGGATGTCCTTGGTCGTACCGAAGGCGGCCTCGTCCAGCTCCAGGTCCAGGCGGATCATGGCGTCCTGGCCGCGGCGGGTCCGCGAGCGCGGTCCGCGCTGCGAGGCCTGGCCGAAGAAGGCGTCCATGATGTCGGAGAAGTTTCCGAAGCCGCCGGCTCCGAAGCCGCCCGCGCCACCGCCGCCGCCCGAGGAGGACAGCGGGTCGCCGCCGAGGTCGTAGACCTGCTTCTTCTGCGGGTCGGAGAGGACCTCGTAGGCCGCGTTGATCTCCTTGAAGCGCTCCTGCGTCTTCGGGTCCGGGTTCACGTCCGGGTGGAGTTCACGCGCGAGGCGGCGGAAGGCCTTCTTGATCTCGTCCTGCGATGCGTCGCGGCGCACGCCGAGAACGGCGTAGTAGTCCGTGGCCACTTACGACTCCGCCAGGATCTGTCCGACGTAACGTGCCACTGCGCGTACCGCTCCCATCGTTCCGGGGTAGTCCATGCGGGTCGGTCCGACCACGCCGAGTTTGGCGACTGCTTCGCCGCCCGAACCGTAGCCGACGGACACGACCGACGTGGAGTTGAGCCCCTCGTAGGCGTTCTCGTGCCCGATCCGTACGGCCATCCCCGACTCCCCGGCCTCGCCCAGCAGCTTGAGGAGCACCACGTGCTCCTCCAGCGCTTCGAGCACCGGCCTGATCGTCAAGGGAAAGTCATGTCCGAAGCGAGTGAGGTTGGCGGTGCCGCCGATCATCAGCCGCTCCTCCGCCTCCTCGGCCAGGGTTTCGAGAAGGGTCGCGAGCACCGCCTTGACGGTCGCCCGGTCGTCGATCTCGAACGACTCCGGCAGGTCCTGCACCAGGTTCGGTACGTCGGTGAAACGACGGCCGACGACCCGGCTGTTGAGCCGCGCCCGCAGATCGGCGAGGGAGGTCTCGCCGAACGGGGTCTGGGTGTCGACCATGCGCTGCTCGACCCGCCCGGTGTCGGTGATCAGTACGAGCATCAGCCGGGCCGGGGCCAGCGACAGCAGCTCGACGTGCCGGACGGTGGAGCGGGTCAGCGACGGGTACTGGACGACGGCGACCTGGCGGGTGAGCTGCGCGAGCAGCCGGACCGTGCGGCCGACGACGTCGTCGAGGTCCACGGCCCCGTCGAGGAAGTTCTGGATGGCCCTGCGCTCGGGCGTCGACAGCGGCTTGACCCCGGCCAGCCGGTCGACGAAGAGGCGGTAGCCCTTGTCGGTGGGGATCCGGCCGGCGCTGGTGTGGGGCTGGGCGATGTAGCCCTCCTCCTCCAGCACGGCCATGTCGTTGCGCACGGTGGCCGGTGAGACGCCCAGCTTGTGCCGCTCGGTGAGGGCCTTGGATCCGACGGGCTCCTCCGTCCCGACGTAGTCCTGGACGATGGCGCGTAGCACTTCGAGTCTGCGTTCACTGAGCATCGCGCACACCTCCGGATGCGGTCGGTCGTCGGTCATCGGTCGGTCTTGGCCGGTCGGTCTTGATCGGCTGGCACTCTGGGCGCCCGAGTGCCAGAGATCCCCCGGTCAGTGTACGGCCGGGTAGTACGCCGCAGGCAAGGGCGGCCTGCCAGGGTAACGTCGCCGCATGGACGTACGGTGGGAAGAGGCGGGCTGGGAACGGCTGACCGGACGGGCCGGACGGCGACGGCTGCCGGTGTGGGACTGCACGGTGGGTCTGGTGGTGGGGGACGAGTCGGTGCTCCTGATCGACCCCGGATCCAGTGTGCGGGAGGGGGCGCAGGTGCGGGCCGAGGCGGAGCGGCTGACCGGCCGGCACGTGACCCATATCGCATTCACCCACGGACATTTCGACCACGTGCTGGGCGGCGCCGCCTTCGCGGGCGCCCAGTTCTACGGCGCGGTGGGGCTGGACCGGCTGCTGGCGACGCCCACGGGCCGGGAGGAGCTCCGGTACAGCGCGGTGGCCCAGGGCCTGGCGCAGGACGCGGCCGCAGAGGCCTGCGACCTGCTGAAGGCGCCGGGGCACCTGGTGTCGGGCGAGTGGACGCTGGAGCTGGGCGGGGTGCAGGTGCTGCTGGCCAACGTGGGGCCCGCGCACTCCCAGCACGACCTGGCCGTCTTCGTGCCGGGCGAGCGGGAGACGGTGTTCTGCGGGGACCTGGTGGAGGAGTCGGGCGAGCCGCAGGCGGGGTCGGACGCGGTGCCGGGCCAGTGGCCGGCCGCCCTGGACCGGCTGCTGTCGCTGGGCGGCGAGGACGCGCTGTACGTGCCGGGTCACGGAGCGGTGGTGGACGCGGGCTTCGTACGTGCGCAACGCGCCACACTGGCGGCCCGTTTCGGCGTGTCGCGGGCGTGAGGGCGGCCGCGCTCCTAGTGTCGGCCGGATGCGTGAGTACTCCCCCGACCTGACCCCGCAGTGGAAGCGCGCCAAGCCGGTGCCGGAGGTGCCGGCCGACCCCGATCTGGTGGTCGAGGTGGCGGGTACGGACTTCTGCGGCGCGGTGGTGGCGTGCGAGGCGGGCACGGTGACCCTGGAGGACCGGTTCGGCAAGCGGCGGGTCTTCCCGCTGGAGCCGCGCGGCTTCCTGCTGGACGGCGCGGTGGTGACCCTGACCCGCCCGTCACGGGCTCCCGCCGCACCGGCCCGTACGGCCTCGGGCTCGATCGCCGTACCGGGGGCGCGGGCCCGGGTGGCGCGGGCGGGGCGGATCTACGTGGAGGGGCGGCACGACGCCGAGCTGGTCGAGCGGGTCTGGGGCGACGACCTGCGCATCGAGGGCGTGGTGGTGGAGTACCTGGAGGGGATCGACGACCTCGCGGCCGTGGTGGCGGAGTTCGCCCCCGGCCCCGACGCCCGCCTGGGCGTCCTGGTGGACCACCTGGTGCCGGGTTCGAAGGAGTCCCGGATCGCGGCCTCGGTGACCTCGCCGGACGTGCTGGTGGTGGGCCACCCGTACGTGGACGTCTGGCAGGCGGTGAAGCCGTCGGCACTGGGCATCGGGGCGTGGCCGGAGATCCCGCGCGGCCAGGACTGGAAGACGGGCGTCTGCCGGGCCCTGGGCTGGCCGCAGAACACAGGGGCCGCCTGGCAGCACATCCTGTCCCGCGTGACGTCCTACCGCGACCTGGAGCCGACGCTGCTGGGGCGGGTGGAGGAGCTGATCGACTTCGTCACGGCCCCCTGACCGGGCTACTGGAGAGTGCCGAACTCCGTGGTGTCGAGCGTGATGCCGAGGGCGTCGAGGGGAACCGGATCGCCGAACTTGCCGGTCCACTCGTTGCGGTAACCGGCCTCTTCGCCGGCGCCGAAGGGTTCGGTGAGCACCACGCACTTGGCCTGGAAAGGGTCGATGATCAAGTAGGCGGGGATGCGGCCGCCCGCGTAGATGGACCGCTTGGTCACGTAATCACGCAGCTTGCTGGTCTTGGATACGACCTCGACCACCATCGCCAAGGCGCCTGCGGGCAGTAGGCGACCCGACTCCGGCGCCGCCTCGATAGGCAGGACGACGAGGTCGGGCTGCGGCTCGGACGATTCGGCCGGGATGTCCACGTCCTGCGTCTGGAGCGGGTACCAGCGATCCACGGGGATCTGCCGCTGCACGAACATGACGATCAGGTTGTGGACCACGTCAGGCCCCGCCATCATCACGATTTCCCCCCTGAGGAGCTCGACCTTGAAGCCCTCGGGAGCCTCGAAGCTCTCGAAGTACTCGGTCATCCGGCGATCGTCCACAGCGGTCATCTCCGTGCCCTCCACTTCTGCCGCCGGGGTTGCGACAGAAAGCTACTCACAGGCTAGGCCGCGCCCGCCCGTATCCGCAGCGATTCACTCCGGGGAGTGATCAGTCCACCAGGTCCCGCACCACCGCGTCCGCCAGGAGCCGCCCCCGCAGGGTCAGCACCGCGCGCCCGGCCTCGTACGGGACGGGTTCCAGCAGGCCGTCGGCCAGGGCGCGGCGGGAAGCCGCCAGGCCCGCCGGGGCCAGCAGGGACAGCGGGACGCCGTCGACGAGGCGGAGCTCCAGCAGGATCCGCTCCACCCGCCGGTCCTCCTCCGAGAGGAGCTCGCGCCCCGCGCCCGGGGAGCGGCCCTCGGCGAGGGCGGCCGCGTAGGCGCCGGGGTGCTTGACGTTCCACCAGCGGACCCCGCCCACGTGCGAGTGGGCGCCGGGGCCGGCGCCCCACCAGTCGGCCCCGCGCCAGTACAGCTCGTTGTGCAGGCAGCGGCCGGCCTCGGAGGTGGCCCAGTTCGAGACCTCGTACCAGGAGTACCCGGCCCGCTCCATGACCTCGTCGGCGATCAGGTACCGGTCGGCGTGGACGTCGTCGTCGGTCATCGGGACCTCGCCGCGGCGGATCCGGCGGGCCAGCTGGGTGCCCTCCTCGACGATGAGGGCGTACGCGCTGATGTGGTCGGGCCCGGCGCCGAGCGCGGCGTCCAGGGAGGCCCGCCAGTCCTCGTCGGACTCGCCGGGGGTGCCGTAGATCAGGTCGAGGTTGACGTGCTCGAAGCCCGCCGCGCGCGCCTCGGCGACGCAGGCCTCGGGGCGGCCGGGGGTGTGGGTGCGGTCGAGCACCTTCAGGACGTGCTGCTTCGCGCTCTGCATGCCGAAGGAGATCCGGTTGAAGCCGCCCGCGCGCAGCTCGGCCAGGTACGCGGGGTTCACGGACTCCGGGTTGGCCTCGGTGGTGATCTCGGCGTCCTCGGCGAGGCCGAACTCGTCGCGGATCGCCCCGAGCATGCGGACGAGGTCCCCGGCGGGCAGCAGCGTGGGCGTGCCGCCGCCGACGAAGACGGTCCGTACGGCGCGCGGGTCGTCGCCGAGCACCTTGCGGGCCAGGCGGACCTCGTCGATCAGGGTGTCGGCGTAGTTCTCCCGGGAGGCGAGGACGCCGCCGGTGCCGCGCAGCTCGGTGGCGGTGTAGGTGTTGAAGTCGCAGTACCCGCAGCGCGTGGCGCAGTACGGGACGTGCAGGTAGAACCCCAGCGGCCGCCCCCCGGCGCCCGCCAGGGCATGCGACGGCAGCGAGCCGTCTTCGGGCATGGGGTCACCATCGGGCAGTGCGGAAGGCATGTGCCCATTGTCCCGCACTCGCCGTGGCCCGGCGGCCCCGCGCCGGACGGACCGCCGGGCCGGGGCTCACGGCGTGCGGGGCCGGCGGGGCGGCGGCCCCGCCGCCCCGCCCCGTGCGGCTCGCCGCCAGGCGTCAGGCCTCGCGGGAGCCCGCGTACATCTCCTCGATGAGGTGCTTGAACTCACGCTCGACGACCGGGCGCTTCAGCTTGAGGCTGGGCGTGAGGTCGCCGTGCTCGACGTCGAGGTCGCGCGGGAGGATCCGGAACTTCTTGATCGTCTGCCAGCGCTGGAGGTTCTCGTTGAGCGTCTGGACGTAGGTCTCGATCAGGCGGTTGGTCTCGGGCGCGGCGAGGACCTCGCCGTACGTCCTGCCCTCCAGGCCGTTCTCGGCGGCCCAGCCCAGGATCGCGGGCTCGTCGAGGGCGACGAGGGCGGAGCAGAAGTTCCGGTCGGCGCCGTGCACCACGATGGTGGAGACGTAGGGGCAGATCGCCTTGAACTGGCCCTCGATCTCGGCGGGGGCGACGTACTTGCCGCCGGAGGTCTTGATCAGGTCCTTCTTGCGGTCGGTGATGCGCAGGTAGCCGTCCGGGGAGAGCTCGCCGATGTCGCCGGTGTGCAGCCAGCCGTCGCTCTCCAGGACCTCGTCGGTCTTGTCGGGCTGGCGGTGGTAGCCCTGCATGATGCCGGGGCCGCGCAGCAGGACCTCGCCGTCGTCGGCGATGCGCACCTCGGTGCCGGGCAGGGGCTTGCCGACGGTGCCGGTGCGGTAGGCCTCGCCGGGGTTGACGAAGGAGGCGGCGCTGGACTCCGTCAGGCCGTAGCCCTCCAGGATGTGGATGCCGGCGCCGGAGAAGAAGTAGCCGATCTCGGGGGCCAGGGCGGAGGCGCCGGAGACGGCGGCGCGCAGCTTGCCGCCGAAGGCCTCGCGCAGCTTGGAGTAGACGAGCGCGTCGGCGACCTTGTGCCGGGTGGCGAGGCCGAAGGGGGCGGTGGCCCGGCCGGTGCGGCGGTAGTTGTCCTGGGTGACCTTGGCGTACTCGCGGGCGACGCCGACGGCCCACTGGAAGATCTTGTACTTGGCGCCGCCGCCGGCCCGGGCCTTGGCGGCCACGCCGTTGTAGACCTTCTCGAAGATGCGCGGGACGGCCGCCATGTAGGTCGGCTGGACGACCGGCAGGTTTTCGATGATCTTGTCGATGCGGCCGTCGACGGCGGTGACGTGCCCGACCTCGATCTGGCCGGAGGTGAGCACCTTGCCGAAGACGTGCGCGAGGGGCAGCCACAGGTACTGGACGTCGTCGCTGTGGATCATGCCGGTGGCGACGGTGGCCTTCGCCATGTATGACCAGTTGTCGTGCGGGAGCCGGACGCCCTTGGGGCGGCCGGTGGTGCCCGAGGTGTAGATGAGGGTGGCGAGCTGGTCGGCGGTGATGGCCGCGATCCGGTCCTTGACCGCCGCCGGGTGCTGGGCGAGGTACTCCTTGCCGCGGGCCTCCAGGTCGGCGAGGGAGAGCACCCAGCCCTCCGGGTCGCCCTCGGCGGCGACGGCGTCGGCCGTCTCCACGACGACCACGTGGGCGAGGTCGGGGAGGTCGGCGCGGCACTCGCGGGCCTTGGCCAGCTGGGCGGCGTCCTCGGCGATGAGCACCCGGCTCTCGGAGTCCGAGAGGATGAAGGCGGACTCCTCCGCGTTGGTGCTGGGGTAGATCGTGGTGACGGCGCCGCCGGCGCACATCACGCCCAGGTCGGCGAGGATCCACTCGACGCGGGTGTTGGAGGCGAGCGCCACGCGCTCCTCGGGGCGCAGGCCCAGGGTGATCAGGCCGGCGGCGATGGCGAAGACCCGGTCGGCCGCCTGCCCCCAGCTGAGCGACTTCCAGTCATCGGGGCCCCCCTCGGGGCGGGCCGAGGGGACGGGGTAGCGGTAGGCCTCCCCGTTCGGCGTGGCGGCGACGCGGTCAAGGAAGAGGGCCGCCACGGTGGGCGGGCGGTTCTCGATCAAGGTCTGTGTGTCGCTCACGACATCCTCCGGACCGGGTCCACGCGGCCAGGGCGTGGGCGTGGGGCGCTTGGGACTGGCGGGGGTACAGCCGCCGGGTGAGCGGCTGGCGGGTTTCATTACCGGCCGGTTAACTGGCCGGTAACCATCGAGCTTTGATCAGGGTAGAGGCCGTCCGCCCGGTGCGTAAGGGCCTCCGAGGCGCCGCTTGATAACGAAAAGGGCCCCCATGCGTGTGCATGTGGGCCCTTTCGCGCGACATGGGACCGCCGCGGCTACTTCTTCTTGGCGCTGGACTCGTCGCTGGAGAGGACGGCGATGAAGGCCTCCTGCGGGACCTCCACGGAGCCGACCATCTTCATGCGCTTCTTGCCTTCCTTCTGCTTCTCCAGCAGCTTCCGCTTACGGGAGATGTCACCGCCGTAGCACTTGGCGAGGACGTCCTTGCGGATGGCGCGGATGGTCTCGCGGGCGATGACGCGGGAGCCGACGGCCGCCTGGATCGGCACCTCGAACGCCTGCCGCGGGATGAGCTCGCGCAGCTTGGCGACCAGGCGCACGCCGTAGGCGTAGGCGGCGTCCTTGTGGCAGACGGCGGAGAAGGCGTCGACCTTGTCGCCGTGCAGCAGGATGTCCACCTTGACCAGGCTGGAGGCCTGCTCGCCGGTGGGCTCGTAGTCGAGGGAGGCGTAACCGCGCGTCTTGGACTTCAGCTGGTCGAAGAAGTCGAACACGATCTCCGCGAGCGGGAGCGTGTAGCGGATCTCGACGCGGTCCTCGGAGAGGTAGTCCATGCCGAGCAGGGTGCCGCGGCGGGTCTGGCAGAGCTCCATGATCGCGCCGATGAACTCGGTGGGCGCGAGGACGGTGGCCCGGACGACCGGCTCGAAGACGTCCTTGATCTTGCCTTCGGGGAACTCGCTCGGGTTGGTGACGGTGACTTCCTTGCCGTCCTCCAGCACCACCCGGTAGACCACGTTGGGCGCGGTGGCGATCAGGTCGAGGCCGAACTCGCGCTCCAGGCGCTCGCGGACCACGTCCAGGTGGAGCAGGCCGAGGAAGCCGACGCGGAAGCCGAAGCCGAGCGCCGCCGAGGTCTCCGGCTCGTAGACGAGCGCGGCGTCGTTGAGCTGGAGCTTGTCCAGGGCCTCGCGCAGCTCCGGGTAGTCCGAACCGTCGAGCGGGTACAGGCCCGAGAAGACCATCGGCTTCGGGTCCTTGTAGCCGCCGAGGGACTCGGTGGCGCCGCCGACCTGCTGAGTGATGGTGTCGCCGACCTTGGACTGGCGGACGTCCTTCACACCGGTGATCAGGTAGCCCACCTCGCCGACGGACAGGCCGTCGGCCGGGAGCATCTCTGGCGAGTTGGTGCCGATCTCCAGCAGCTCGTGCGTGGCGCCGGTGGACATCATCCGGATGCGCTCGCGCTTGTTGAGCGTGCCGTCGACCACACGGACGTACGTGACCACGCCGCGGTAGGAGTCGTAGACCGAGTCGAAGATCATCGCGCGGGCGGGGGCGTCCTTGACGCCGACCGGGGCCGGGACGGTGTCGACGACGCGGTTGAGCAGCGCGTCGACGCCCAGGCCGGTCTTCGCCGAGACGCGCAGGACGTCGTCCGGGTCGCAGCCGACCAGGTTCGCGAGCTCCTCGGCGAACTTCTCCGGCTGGGCGGCCGGCAGGTCGATCTTGTTCAGGACCGGGACGATCGCGAGGTCGTTCTCCATCGCCAGGTACAGGTTGGCGAGGGTCTGGGCCTCGATCCCCTGCGCGGCGTCCACCAGGAGGATCGTGCCCTCGCAGGCGGCGAGGGAGCGGGAGACCTCGTAGGTGAAGTCGACGTGCCCGGGCGTGTCGATCATGTTCAGGATGTGCGTGGTGCCCGTGCCGGCGCCCTCGGTGGGGGCCCAGGGCAGGCGGACCGCCTGCGACTTGATCGTGATGCCGCGCTCACGCTCGATGTCCATGCGGTCGAGGTACTGGGCGCGCATCTGCCGCTGGTCGACGACACCGGTGAGCTGGAGCATCCGGTCGGCGAGGGTCGACTTGCCGTGGTCGATGTGCGCGATGATGCAGAAGTTACGGATCAGCGCCGGGTCGGTACGGCTCGGCTCGGGCACGTGGCTGGGGATGGCGGGCACGCAGTGTCCTGATTCTCGGGTCGCTGTCGGATCTGCTGTCGGATCGGTACGCAGACTTGTACGCAGACTCCCATGGTCCCATGGACGCGGGGATGCGCTCGGTTTGGGCCGGTCGAAGCGCGCCTGGTAGCCTGGGTGGCTGTGTCTCGCATGCCCTCTCAGCAGACGAGGCACATCCGGAAAATACTCTGAACCTGAAAAGGCTCTTTCGTGGCGAACATCAAGTCCCAGATCAAGCGGAACAAGACCAACGAGAAGGCTCGCCTTCGCAACAAGTCGGTCAAGTCCGAGCTGCGCACCTTCATCCGCAAGGCCAACGAGGCCATCCTCGCCGGCGACGCGGAGAAGGCCACCGCTGCGGCCCGCCTGGCTTCCAAGAAGCTGGACAAGGCCGTCTCGAAGGGTGTCATCCACAAGAACGCCGCCGCCAACAAGAAGTCGGCGCTGGCCTCCAAGGTTGCCGCCATCTGAGTTCCGCACTCGATGTGATCGCCGGGACGGACCAAGCGGGCCCTCTCATCCGCTCCTGACCGGCAACCCGCGCCGCACGCGGCCTGCGTTCGCCACGCGGGTGCGGCGCACACAGCAGTGACCGAAGGCCCCGGCCTCCGCCCTTCCCCAGGGCGGCGGCCGGGGCCTTCGTGTGTCCTCGGTGCCCGGAGGGCCTCAGCGGCGCTGGGGGCGGGCCGCGCGGGCCACCGCCACGACGGCCTTCTCCAGCGCGTACTCGGGGTCGTCACCGCCGCCCTTGACGCCCGCGTCGGCCAGCGCGACCGCGCGCAGCGCCTCCGAGACCCCGTCCGCCGACCAGCCCCGCATCTGCTGGCGGACCCGGTCGATCTTCCACGGCGGCATCCCGAGGTCCCGCGCGAGGTCGCCCGGACGGGCTCCGCGCGGTGCCGACGCCAGCTTCCCGATCGCCCGGACCGCCTGGGCCAGCGCGCTCGTGATCAGCACCGGCGCCACCCCGGTGGCCAGGGACCAGCGCAGGGCCTCCAGGGCCTCCGCCGCCCGCCCCTCGACCGCCCGGTCGGCGACGGTGAAGCTGGACGCCTCGGCCCGGCCCGTGTAGTAGCGGCCGACCACGGCCTCGTCGATGGTGCCCTCGACGTCCGCGCACAGCTGCGCCGCCGCGCTCGCCAGCTCCCGCAGGTCGCCGCCGATCGCGTCGACCAGGTTCTGGCAGGCCTCGGGGGTGGCCGAACGGCCCAGCGCCCGGAACTCGCCCCGGACGAACGAGAGCCGGTCCGCGGCCTTCGTCATCTTCGGGCAGGCGATCTCCCGGGCCCCGGCCTTGCGGGCCGCGTCCAGCACGGCCTTGCCCTTGACCCCGCCCGCGTGGAGGAGGACGAGGCTGATCTCCTCGTACGGGGCGGCGAGGTAGGCCTTGACCTCCTTGACCGTGTCCGCGCCGAGGTCCTGCGCGTTCCGCACGATCAGGACCTTGCGCTCGGAGAAGAGCGAAGGACTCGTCAGCTCGGCCAGGGTGCCGGGCTGGAGCTGGTCGGAGGTGAGGTCCCGCACGTCCGTGTCGGCGTCGGCCGCGCGGGCGGCCGCCACCACGTCCCGGACGACGCGGTCGAGCAGCAGGTCCTCCTGCCCCACCGCGAGGGTGGTCGGGGCGAGGGGATCGTCGGTGGGGTTCTTCCTGGTGGCCATCGGCCCCAGCATCCCACGCCGCACTGACAGCGCCCCGCCCACGGTGCCCGAGAATGGTCCGGTGAACGTGCGACATGTACTGGTCCTGCCCGACCGCGACGCCGCCGAGGAGGTGGCCCAGGAGGCCGTCGACCGCTTCGGCCTGTCCGAGGAACCCCAGCTGGTGCGCGACGCCCTGGCCGGCGAGGACGACGCCGAGGACGCCCAGTGGCTGGTGGTCGTCGAGGACCCGCAGCAGCGGCTGGACACCGCCGTGCTGGACGAGCTCGCCGCCGCGTACGAGGGCTGGCTCGAAGCCCCCTGAGCCCCGCCCCGCCGCCGCTCTCAGGCCTTGTGGACGATCTGGACGTCCAGGGCCACTTCCACGCTCGAACCGATCGCCGCGATCCCCTGCGCCAGTATCGACTGCCAGTTGAGGGTGAAGTCCTCGCGGTGCAGCTCCGCCGAGGCGCGGCAGGCGGCCCGCGGCTCGCCCTCCAGGCCCGTGCCGACGCCCAGGTACTGGGTGTCCAGGGTGACGGTACGGCTGACCCCGTGGAGGGTCAGAGCGCCCGCGACCGCCCAGCGGCTGCCGCCGCGGTGGATGAACCGCTCGCTGTAGAACTCCACCGTCGGGTAGCGGGCCGCGTCCAGGAAGTCCACCGACCGCAGGTGGTCGTCCCGCATCCGCAGCCCGGTGTCGATGCTCGCCGCGTCGATGATGACGTGCATGGTGGAGTCCTCCATCCGCTCCGCGATCCGCACCGCGCCGGCGAAGGTGGTGAACCGGCCGTGGATCCGGGCGAAGCCGATGTGCTTCGCGGTGAAGCCGATCGAGGAGTGCGTCGGGTCCAGCTCCCAGTGACCGGGCTGCGGGAGCACCGGCGGCTCCACCGCGTCCAGGACGATCTCCGCGGTGCCCGGCTGCGCCGGGTCGCCGACGAGCGTCGCCCCGTGGAAGGGCGCGTAGCCCTCGGCGCTCACCGACAGCCGGTACTCCCCCTCCGGCATCGCCGCGGTGAACCCCCCGTACGGGTCCGTCTCGCCGCTGACGACCCGTCGGCCGATCGGATCGGTCACCTCGAACTTGGCCTGCCGGATGGGCTGGTGGACCGTGTCGAGGACCCGACAGCTCAACAGGCGTGCCGTGGGCGGCAGCGTGAGTGTGGCGGACGACTGCGAACTGCCGCTTCCGGCCGTATCCATCCCCCGTCGGCGACCGAACATGGCTGATGCACCCCCGTGCTGTGTGTACTTGGTCCGTTCTGGCGAAGAGGCATTCGATCATGCTGTCGGGTTGTGGGCAAACAGAGTGGTCGCGCCCGGTATGACCGCGCCTTTTCGGACGCCGTCCGGCCGGAAAGGCACGCATCCCCGAACCGCTGCCGCAGACCGCCACGGAGCCGTCCGTATCGGTGCGCAGCACAGCCGTCCCAAGGGCTCTGAGCCCTGCCAGAGTGGCCCGCGCCGGGTGCCCGTAGCGGTTGCCGGCACCGACCGGGACCAGGGCGAGCCGTGGCCGGATCCGGTCGCGCAGACCGGGGTCCTGGTGCGCCGAACCGTGGTGGGCGACCTTGAGCACGTCCACCGGTCCGAGTTCCGGATGCTCCCTCAGCAAGGCCTGCTGGGACGGTGGTTCGAGATCTCCGAGCAGCAGGAACGTCAGCCCCTTCGCGCGGGCCAGCAGGGCCACGCTCGCATCGTTGGGCCCCTGCGGCGGCGGCGCGGTCGCCGACGGCCACAGCACCTGCCACTCCAGCGGCCCGACCCGGCGCCGCTCCCCCGCCACCGCCGCCACCACGGGCACCCCGGCATCCGCCGCCGTCCGCCGGACCAGGGCGGCCTGGGCGGGCGGATCCGCCACCGCGGTGGTCTCGATCACACCCACGGAGCGGCCCCGCAGCACCCCCGGAAGCCCGCCCACGTGGTCGGCGTGAAAGTGCGTCAGCAGCAGCAACGGGACGCGTCTTACACCCAGGGCCCGCAGACAGGCGTCCACCGGCCCCGGCTCCGGCCCGGCGTCGACCACGACGGCCGTACCGGGTCCCGCGGCGAGCACGGCCGCGTCCCCCTGGCCCACGGCGCACTGGACGTAGCTCCAGTCCGGCGGCGGCCAGCCGGCGATCGTACGGGTCAGCTGCGGCGGGCGCACCACCACGACCAGCAGCAGCACCGCCACGGCCGCACACGCCCCGCGCCGCCGCCCGAACCGGACCCCGAGCCCCACGAGGGCCACCGTGACCGCGGCCAGCAGCACGCCCCCTCCCGGCCCGCCCGGCCAGGGCAACTCCGCCCCCGGCAGCCGGGCCCCCGCCCGTGCCACGGCGGCGATCCACCCCGCCGGCACCCCCGCGCACCAGGCCAGCAGCTTCGCGACGGGCAGGCACACCGGGGCCGCGGCGAGCGCCGCGAAGCCCAGCACCGTGGCGGGCCCCGCCGCGAGCTCCGCCAGCAGGTTGCACGGCACCGCGACCAGGCTCACCCGGGCCGACAGCACGACCACCACCGGGGCGCACACGGCCTGCGCCGCCGCAGCGGCCCCCAGGGCCTCGGCCAGCCGCGGCGGCACCCCGCGCCCCCGCAGCGCCCGGGCCCAGCGCGGCCCGAGGGTGAGGAGCGCCCCGGTGGCCAGCACCGAGAGCAGGAACCCGTACGCACGGGCCAGCCAGGGCTCGTACAGCACCAGCAGCAGCACCGCCCCGCCCAGCGCCGGGAGCAGGGACCTGCGCCGCCCCGTGGCGAGGGCCAGCAGGGTCACCGCCCCGCAGGCGGCGGCCCGCAGCACGCTCGGGTCGGGCCGGCACACCACGACGAAGCCCAGCGTCAGGGCCGCCCCGCACAGGGCCGTGAACCGCAGCGACAGCCCCAGCCGGGGCGCCAGCCCGCCCCGCTCGACGTACCGGGCGCGGCCCGGGGGCCCGATGAGCAGGTAGAGCACCACGGTGAGGTTGGACCCGGAGACGGCCAGCAGGTGCAGCAGGTCGGTGGCTTCGAACGCCTCGTGCAGATCGGGCGGGACCCGGGAGGTGTCCCCGACCACCAGGCCCGGCAACAGGGCCCTGGCATCCCCCCGGAGCCCGTCGGACGCCTCCCTCAGCCCGGCCCGCAGCCTCCCGGCGAGCCGCTGTCCGGTGTCAGGGCCGCCCGTCACCCGGGGCGGCACGTCCACGGCCGGCCGGAGCAGCGCCACGGCCCGCTCCCCGTCCCGCGCCGGGGCCAGCCGGGCCACCACCGCCACCCGGGTCGAGGGCAGCAGCCGGGCCCAGTCCGGATGCCCGGCCAGCACCCGCACCGGGGTCTCCACCCGGGTCCGCGCGCCGTCGGGGGAGGTCACCCCGGTCACCACCGCGTCCAGCACCACCGCGGGCGGCCCGCTCCCGCTCCGGGCGGCCCGGGGGTCCGAGCCGACGGTGAGCTCCGCCAGGACCCGGGCGTGCTCCCCGGCCAGCCGGGCCACGGGCCCCGCCCGCGCCTCGGCCCGCTCCAGCCCGGCCACCCCCGCCCCGGCGGCCGCGCACAGCAGGGCGGCGGCCGCGGCCGTACCGACCTGCCACCCCGGCTGCGCCCCGCGAGCCGCCGCCACCAGCAGCACCCCCGCCGCGACCACCGCGACCCCCACCCCGACGGCACACCACGCCCCCGGCACCCCGAGCCCGAGGGCAGCCGCCCCCCAGGCAGCCACGGCGGGCCCCACGAGCCGCAGATCCAGGGGCCCTGTGGACTCCACCCCGGCCACCTCCGGCTCAACGGCCACCGACCCGCCACCACCCGGCCCGGCCACAGCCCCCGGCACCCGAACGTCCGCCGGCCCGGCAGCCGCCGACCCACCCCCTCCTGACCCGGCCGGCCACGACCCGGCCTGCTCCGCCGCCGCCCGTCCGGCCGACGCGGGCTGCGGCCCAGCCTGCTCCCGTCCGGCACGGCCCGACCCGGCCTGCACCGCCGCCGCCCGTCCGGGCGGCGCGGGCGTCGGCCCGGCCTCTCGCGGCCCCGCCCGCTGCGGCCCGGCCGGCCCCGAACCGGCCCCCGCCCCCAGGCCCCCGGCGGCGCTCACAGCCGCACCAGCTTCCGCAGCTCGGCGAACCGGCGCTCGCCGATGCCGTCGACCTGCCGCAGGTCGTCCACGGCCCGGAACCCGCCCCGGGCGGTGCGGAACTCCACGATGTGCCGCGCCAGCACCGGGCCGACCCCCGGCAGCCCGTCCAGCTGCTCGACCGTCGCATTGCCGAGGCTCAGCGGGCCGGGGCCGGGTCCGGGGCCTCCGCCGGGACCCACGCCCCCCGGCGCCGGCTGCACGGTGACACCCACCAGCACCTGCTCGCCGTCCGCCAGGACCCGGGCCCGGTTGAGCCCGGAGGTGTCCGTGCCCGGCCGCACTCCCCCGGCGGCGGCCAGCGCGTCCTCCACCCGCGAGCCGCCCGGCAGCCGCCGCACGCCGGGATCGCGGACCTTGCCGCCGACATCCACCACGATCGGGCCACCCGGCCCGCCGGAGCCCGCCCCCGGTACGGGAGGCGGGGTCGGAGGCGCGGCGGGGGCGAGCACGGCGGGCGCCGTCACCGGCTGCGGCCTGGCCGACCAGTACTGCTGGGCGGCGAACCCCACCGCCAGGACCAGCACCACCCCCACGGCGGCCACCGCCCGGGGCTCCACCCCGCACCGCGCCTGCACCCACACCGGCAGCCGCTCCCGCACCGCCAGCCACCTCCCGGCCCCGGCCCCCACCACAGGCCCCCCGGCCCCGACCTCCGGAAAAGCAACCGCAGGGGCACCCGGCGGCAACGACACCGGCGGAACCACGGCCGAAGCCGGACCCGCAGACTCAGGCGGAGCCCCAGACCAAGGCAGAGCCCCGACCTCAGCCGCGGCCCCGGACGGCGGTGGAGCCCCCGCCGCCGGCGGCGCGGCACCGCCCAGCAACGCTTCGGCCCGGCGGCGCACGGCGGCGGGATCGGGCCGGGGCCGCGACCGGGCGCGGCCCGGGCCCCTGAGGCGCCCGTCCGACCGCCGCCCCCTGCCGGGCCCGCTGCTACCCCCGCCACGCCCACGGGGCGGATCGAAGGCATTGAAGGACCCGGTACGGCGAGATCCGGCATCGAGGGATCCGCCACCGCCGGACCCGGAGTTTTCGGAGAGGCGCGAAGCGCGCGTTCGTAGAGTCATGCCACGACGCTAGGACCGCCCCCGGACACCCCGCTCGGAGCCTTCGATTCCGGTGGATGACCCGCCCGTTGTGGACAACCCCGCCACCCGTTCCGGTGAACGCGACCGCCACCGCGGCCGCCCCCGCCACCGCCAACCGGCACCGGCCCGCCACCACTCCCCAGAGATCAGCGCGGCGAGACGACCGCCGCCAGCAGCCCCGGCCCGGTGTGTGCGCCGATCACCGCGCCGACCTCGCTCACGTGCAGCTCGACCAGGCCGGGAATGCGCTCCTTCAGCCGCTGCGCGAGCTTCTCGGCCCGCTCCGGGGCCGCCAGGTGGTGGACGGCCACGTCGACGCTGCGCGAGCCGGCCCGCTCCACGGCGAGCTCCTCCAGCCGCGCGATGGCCCTGGAGGCCGTCCGTACCTTCTCCAGCATCTCGATCCGCCCGCCGTCCAGCGTGAGCAGCGGCTTGACCGCCAGCGCCGAGCCGAGGAGGGCCTGCGCCGCCCCGATCCGGCCGCCGCGCCGCAGGTAGTCGAGGGTGTCCACGTAGAAGTAGGCCGACATCTCCACCGCCCGCTTCTCGGCGGCGGCCACGGCCTCGTCGACGGAACCCCCCGCCTCGGCCGTCTCGGCGGCGGCGAGGGCGCAGAAGCCGAGGGCCATCGCGACCATGCCGGTGTCCACCACGCGGACCGGGACCGGGGCCGTCTTCGCCGCGACCACGGCGGCGTCGTAGGTGCCGGAGAACTCGGCGGAGAGGTGCAGGCTCACGATGCCGGTCGCGCCGGCGTCCGCCGCCGCCCGGTAGGCCCGTACGAACTGTTCCGGACCGGGGCGGGAGGTGGTGACCGAGCGGCGCTTCTGCAGGGCCACGGCCAGGCTGCGGGCCGAGATCTCGGTGCCCTCTTCCAGGGCCTCGTCCCCCAGGACCACGGTCAGGGGGACGGCGGTGATCCCATGCCGCGCCATCGCCTGCGGGGGCAGATAGGCCGTGGAATCGGTGACGATCGCGACATGGCGGGACATGAGCCGGAGGTTACCGCCCGCGGGGGTGATCCGGCAGCCCGGCCCACATGCGTCACCCCGGCCTCCCACTCTCCACCGCGCACCGGCCGCGGTCTCCAGGGCCGCACCGGCGCCCCGCACCGGCACCCGGTCCCTAGGAAGCGGCCTCCGGCCTGGGAGCCTTCTGCCAGGGGTAGCCGGGCGCCTGCGCCGCGGGGTTCAGCGCGGCCCGTCCCTGCCCCGGGGCCTGCCCCCGCTGCGCCTGCGACGGCGCGCCCGTCCCCGCACCCGTACCCGGCGCCTGCTCCCGCTGCCCCGCGTCCCACGCGGCCGCGGCGGCCGCCAGGTCGTCCACGGACTCCCGGGACCAGTCGCGCAGCGCGCTCGACTCCACCTCGATCTGCGCCGACAGCGCCGCGAGGTCCTCGTCCGCGAACTGCCGGGCCCGGTCCCGGGCGGCCCACCGCAGCGAGTCGGCGGACTCGGTGATCTTGGCGGTGCGCTCCCGCAGGTCGGGCAGGCGTTCCGCGATCCTCTTGCGGTCCGGTTCCTGCTCCAGCCGCTTCAGCTCGTCGTCCAGCTCGTGCCCGTGCCGGCTCAGCCGTTCGAAGAGGGCGATCGATTCCTTCAGCGAGCCGTCCGCCTGGACCCCCTGGTGGAGGGCCGCCTGCGTGGCCCGCATCGACGTCCGCAGGTCCAGCCGCAGCTGCGCCAGGGCCGCCGTGACCCCGACCTGGCCGAGGCTCTTGGCCTTCAGGGTGGTGTCCTCGACCGTCCGGCGGGCCTGCGTGATCGTCCGGTCCACGCCGCGCTTGGCCGCGCCGACCGCCTTGACCGTGACCCAGGCGCCCAGCCCCAGGAAGGCGAACAGCACCACCAGGGCAAAGATGATGACCAACGCGCCTACCTCCATGAGGTTCCCTTCCCCGGCCTGTTCCCGTCCCCTCCACCGTAAACGCCACGGGCAGGCCGGGGGTTCCATTCGAACCCCCAACCTGCCCGTACGGGATCACCCCGAGACGCGGAACCTCACACGTCAGATGACGATGTTCACCAGCTTCGGCGCGCGCACGATCACCTTGCGGATCTCGGCGCCGCCCAGCGCCGCCACGACGCCCGCGTCGGTGACCGCCAGCTGCTCCAGGTCGGCCTCCGAGATGCTCGGCGGCACCTCCAGGCGGGCCTTGACCTTGCCCTTGACCTGGACCACGCAGGTGACGGTCTCGTCCACGACGTACGCCGGGTCCGCGACCGGGAAGTCCTGGTGGACCACCGAGTCGGTGTGGCCCAGGCGGTGCCACAGCTCCTCGGCGATGTGCGGGGCCAGCGGGGCGATCAGCAGCACCAGGCGCTCGGCCACGGACCGCTCCAGCGGGCGGCCCGCCTTCGTCAGGGCGTTGTTCAGCTCGGTGATCTTGGCGATGGCGGTGTTGAACCGCAGGCCCGCCATGTCGGAGCCGGCCCCGTCGATGGCCTTGTGCAGGGCGCGCAGCGTGTCCTCGGCGGGCTCGGTGTCGACGACCGTCACCGCGCCCGTCTCCTCGTCCACGATGTTGCGCCACAGGCGCTGCAGCAGCCGGTACTGGCCGACCACGGCGCGGGTGTCCCACGGACGCGAGACGTCCAGCGGACCCATCGCCATCTCGTACAGGCGCAGGGTGTCCGCGCCGTACTCCTCGCAGATCTCGTCCGGGGTGACGGCGTTCTTCAGGGACTTGCCCATCTTGCCCAGCTCGCGCTTGACCGGCTCGCCCTCGAAGAAGAACGCGCCGTCGCGCTCCTCGACCTCGGTGGCCGTGACCGGGAAGCCGCGCTCGTCACGGTAGACGTAGGCCTGGATCATGCCCTGGTTGAACAGCTTGTGGAACGGCTCGACCGAGGACACGTGGCCCAGGTCGAACAGGACCTTGGACCAGAAACGCGCGTACAGCAGGTGCAGCACCGCGTGCTCGGCGCCGCCCACGTACAGGTCGACACCGCCGTGCGGGGCGCCCTCGCGCGGGCCCATCCAGTACTGCTCGATCTCCGGGTCGACCAGCGCGTCCGCGTTGTGCGGGTCCAGGTAGCGCAGCTCGTACCAGCAGGAGCCGGCCCAGTTCGGCATGGTGTTGGTCTCGCGGCGGTACGACCGCACGCCGCGTCCGTCGCCCAGGTCCAGCTCGACGTTGACCCAGTCGGCCTTGCGCGACAGCGGGGTCTCCGGCTGGGAGTCCGCGTCGTCGGGCTCGAAGGTGCGCGGCGAGTAGTCCTCGACCTCCGGCAGCTCCAGCGGCAGCATCGACTCGGGCAGCGGGTGCGCGACGCCGTCCTCGTCGTAGACGATCGGGAAGGGCTCGCCCCAGTAGCGCTGGCGGCTGAACAGCCAGTCTCGCAGGCGGAAGTTGACGGTGCCCTCACCGATGCCGCGCTCCGACAGCCACTCGGTGATGGCGGCCTTGGCCTCCGTCACGCCCAGGCCGTCCAGCGAGATGCCCTCGCCGGCCGAGTTGACCAGCTTCGCGTCGTAGGAGACGAACGCGTCCTCCCACTCGGCCGGGTCGGTGCCGCGGCCGTCCGTGGGCTCGACCACGCAGCGGATCGGCAGCTCGAAGGCGCGGGCGAACTCGAAGTCGCGGGTGTCGTGCGCCGGGACGGCCATGATCGCGCCGGTGCCGTAGCCCATCAGCACGTAGTCGGCGATGAAGACGGGGACCTTCTCGCCGCTGACGGGGTTGACGGCGTACTCGCCGGTGAAGACGCCGGTCTTCTCCTTGGCGTCGGCCTGCCGCTCGACGTCCGACTTGGCGCCGGCCTGCTTGCGGTACGCGGCGACGGCCTCGGCGGGGGTGGCGTGTCCGCCGGTCCAGGCGGCGTGGGTGCCCTCGGGCCAGGCGGCCGGGACGAACTTCTCCACCAGCGGGTGCTCGGGGGCCAGGACCATGTAGGTGGCGCCGAACAGGGTGTCCGGGCGGGTGGTGAAGACGGTGATGGCCTCGTCGCCCAGGGCGAAGTCGACGCGCGCGCCCTCGCTGCGGCCGATCCAGTTGCGCTGCTGCAGCTTGATGGCCTCGGGCCAGTCCAGCGCGTCCAGGTCGTCCAGCAGCCGGTCGGCGTACGCGGTGATGCGCATGTTCCACTGGCTCAGCCGGGACTTGAAGACCGGGAAGTTGCCGCGCTCGGACCGGCCGTCGGCGGTGACCTCCTCGTTGGCCAGTACGGTGCCCAGCCCGGGGCACCAGTTGACGGGCGCGTCCGAGGCGTAGGCCAGGCGGTACTGGTTCAGCACGTCGGCCCGCTCGCCGGCGGTCAGCTCCGCCCAGGCACGGCCGCCGGGGACCTCACGGGTGCCGTTCTCGAAGGCGGCGACCAGCTCGGCGATCGGGCGGGCCTTCTTCGCGTCCGCGTCGTAGTAGGAGTTGTAGATCTGCAGGAAGATCCACTGGGTCCACTTGTAGTACTCCGGGTCGATCGTCGCGAACGACCGGCGCTTGTCGTGGCCCAGGCCCAGGCGGCGCAGCTGGGCCTTCATGTTCTCGATGTTCGCCTCGGTCGACACGCGCGGGTGCGTGCCGGTCTGCACGGCGTACTGCTCGGCCGGCAGGCCGAAGGCGTCGAAGCCCAGGGTGTGCAGGACGTTGTGGCCGGACATGCGCTGGTGGCGGGCGAAGACGTCGGTGGCGATGTACCCGAGGGGGTGACCGACGTGCAGGCCCGCACCGGAGGGGTACGGGAACATGTCCATGATGAACTTCTTGGGCCGCGCGACGACCGCCGGGTCACCGGCCAGGTCACCGGTGGGGTTGGGCGCCTCGTAGGTGCCCTCCGCGTCCCATACGTCCTGCCAGCGTGCCTCGATGTCGGCGGCCATGGCAGCCGTGTAACGGTGCCCCTCGGCCGCCTCGGGGGCCGGGGTGTGCGTCTCGCTCATGATTCCTGAAGCTCCATCGATCGTCTCTGCCGTCTCTGCCTGCCCAAACGAAAAAACCCCTCGCACAGGAGGGGACGCCGCGCCGAAGCCGACCTTCTCGGGGTCGGTGCTGCTCAGCGCGGCTCGGTAAGCAGAAGGCGTACGGCACGCATGGCGTCAGGGTACCGCAGCGGCCCGCGCGGCTGCTCGGTCGTTCCGCACAACGAGAAGAGGGCCACCCGATCCGGGTGACCCTCTTCCACACTGTGGAGCTAAGGAGAATTGAACTCCTGACCTCCTGCATGCCATGCAGGCGCTCTACCAACTGAGCTATAGCCCCTTGTTTCTCTCTGCCGCCGGGCCCCTTCTCGGTTTCCCTTGCCGGTTCCCCCTGGCGACATCGAGAACATTACACGGTCATGGCCTCAGACCAAAAATCGGTTTCCGGGAGCCCTGTTATGCCCGATTCGTCCACCGTTGACCCCGTCAAGCCCGGGCGAACTGGTAGAAGCGCTTGAGCGTGCAGTGCTCGTCGAGGAGCCGGCCGTAGATCGGCTCGCCCTCCAGCTCCCGGTACGTCTCGATGGGGTCGCCTTTTATGATCAGCGCCCGCGCGCATTCCTCGCACCAGTACTGGTAGTCGGGATTGACGGGCTCCATGTCCCGAACGATCGGCGTGCCGTTGTTGCACCAGTCGCACCGCCGCCGGTGTGCACCCATCCGTCAGCGACTCCCTCCCGCGTCGGACCGTCGTGTCCCCTCCGGCCGTCCGATTCTGCCACGCCGGTCCCGGCGGGGTCAGCAAGCACGGGGAGGACAAACGCAAGGATCCCGCCCCCTGTTGGGGACGGGATCCTGATTGTGGAGCTAAGGAGAATTGAACTCCTGACCTCCTGCATGCCATGCAGGCGCTCTACCAACTGAGCTATAGCCCCGCTCTCCGCGGCGTTCCCCCCGTTTCCGGTGTTCTTCGCTGCGAACAAGAAGAACTCTAGCCTGTGACCAGCCGGAAAGTGAAATCCGGGTCGGAGCGGCCCGCGGAGGGGCTCAGTCGTCGTCGCCGAGCACCGGTTCCGGCAGGGTGCCGGCGTTGTGCTCCAGCAGCCGCCAGCCGCGTGCGCCCTCGCCGAGGACGGACCAGCAGCAGTTGGAGAGCCCGCCCAGGCTCTCCCAGTCGCGCGCCTCCAGCCGCAGCAGGCGGCCGATGGTCGTACGGATGGTGCCGCCGTGGCTGACGACGACGAGCGTGCCGCCCTCGGGCAGCCGGTCGGCGTGGCTCAGCACCACCGGGGCGGCCCGGTCGGCGACCTCGGTCTCCAGCTCGCCCCCGCCGCGCCGCACGGGCTCGCCGCGCTTCCACGCCGCGTACTGCTCGCCGTACTTCCCGAGGATCTCCTCGTGCGTCAGACCCTGCCACTCACCGGCGTACGTCTCGCGCAGCGCCTCGGTGTGCGCAACGGGCAGGTGCGTGATGGCGGCCAGCTCGGCGGCCGTGGCCGCCGCGCGCTTCAGGTCGGAGGCCACGATGGCGTCCGGCTTCAGCGAGGCGAGCAGCCGGGCGGAGCGGCGCGCCTGCGCCAGGCCCGTCTCGGTCAGCTCGATGTCCGTGGAGCCCTGGAAGCGGCGCTCCAGGTTCCAGGAGGTCTGGCCGTGCCGCCAGAGGACGATCTTCCTGCCGGTGCGGGCAGAGCCCCCGGAGGGGGTACCCGTGCTGGTGGCCGCGCTCAGAACAGATCACCGTCCAGCTCGTCGTCGCCCTGCGCCTCGCGCAGCTTGGCGTGCTCCTCGGCCTTGCCGATGGTGAGCTTGGCGTCCTCGGGGAGCTCGATCTCGGGGCAGTCCTTCCACAGGCGCTCCAGCGCGTAGAAGACGCGCTCCTCGCTGTGCTGGACGTGGACCACGATGTCGACGTAGTCGAGCAGGATCCAGCGGGCGTCGCGGTCGCCTTCGCGGCGCACCGGCTTGGCGCCGAGCTCCTTGAGCAGCCGCTCCTCGATCTCGTCCACGATCGACTTGACCTGGCGGTCGTTGGGCGCGGAGGCGAGGAGGAAGGCATCGGTGATCGACAGCACGTCGCTGACGTCGTACGCGATGATGTCGTGCGCGAGCCGGTCGGCCGCAGCCTGGGCGGCGGTGGTGATGAGCTCGATGGAGCGGTCCGTGGCGGTCACTGGCCATGCTTTCGGGTTGGCGGGCAGATCCCTACAAGGGTCTCATGTACTACCGGCCCCGCCCGGTCAGGACGGTTTGTAGTCCTTGCCCAGGGTCACCACGACGTCCGCGTTCACCACGCTCTCGGCCTTCCGCACGACCGTCTCGGGCAGCCCCAGCGTCTTGGCGACGTCGACCGCCCGGTCCCGCCGGCCCTCGTCCTGGTACGTGATCTGCGTGGCGGCGGCCGTCCCCGCGGCCTTGCCCCCGTCCACGAAGGCGTAGCCGGCGTTGAGCAGGGCCGCCTTGGCCGCGACCTGCGCCTTCTCGTCCCCGGTGGCGTCCTTGAGGCCCACGCGCGGTGCGGCGCCCGGCTGGGCGGCGGTGGCGGTGCCGCCCAGGATCTCCTTGACCACCTTCTTGGCGGCGTCGTCGGTGAGGCCGCCGTCGGGCTTCACCGAGAGCAGCTCGGTGCGGTACGCGGCCGTCTTGGCGTGCTCGCCGATCCGGGACAGGAGTCCGCCGAGGTTCTGCGCGTCGAGCCCGGGATCCAGGATCTGGCCCATGCTCTCGACGGTCGTGGCGGCCGCCTTCGGGTCGGAGGGGATCTTGCGGAGGACGGCGTACAGGACCCGGCCGGTGCGCTCCAGCTGCTTGGCCTCCGGTTCGCCCTGGGCCCGGTGGGTGGCGTAGGCGACGGCCATGGCGCCGGTCAGGCTCTGCCGCGGGCCCTGCGCGACGGCCGGGGTCTTGGCCTGCTCGTCGGCGGGCACGGCGGCGTCGGTGTCGACCTCGATCCCGCCGACCAGCTCGACCAGGCGCTCCAGGAAGGGGGTGTCCAGGCGCCAGGTGCCGCCGATGCGGGTGCCGAGGACGGTGTCGAGGGCCTCGCGGGTGCCGATGCTGCCGTCCTCGACGGACTTGCCGAGGGTGGTGCCCGTGCCGTCCTGCTTGGCGACGCCGAGGGTGTTCGGCAGCAGGACGGTGGCCCCCTGCCTGGTGGTGACGTTGTCGACCAGGAGGGCGGTGGAGCTGCCGCCCCGCTTGGTGTTGTGCAGGTGGACGACGATCATGTCGCGCTTCTGGGCGCCGGGGGCGGCCGTGGCGGCCTTCTGCCCGCCGGGGCCGTCGAGGAAGGGCAGCTTGCCCGCGTACCAGAGGTAGCCGAGGCCCCCGACGACGAGGAGGGCCAGGACGACGATCAGCGCGACGACCCGGTTGCGGCCGCGGCGGCGGGCCTCCTCGCGGCGTTCGGTGCGGCTCTCGGTGAAGGCGAGCCAGTCGATGACGTCCTCGGAGTCCTCGTCCGGCTGGTCGAGGAAGGAGAACTGCTCGGTGCGGTAGCCGTCGCCCGGCCCGTCCGGGGCCCGGTCCGCGGCCCCGCCGGCGGCCGTGTCCGCCCGGCGCGGCTCGGGTACGGGGGCCGGGGCGGGCGGCTGGGCGGGGGCTTCCGGGGCGGCGGTCTGCTGCGGGATCCACTGCTGCTGCGGGGTGCCGTACCCGTGGGCGGGGGCCTGGGCGTAGCCCTGCTGCTGCTGCCCGTAGTCGTACTGCTGTCCGTGGGGCTGCTGTGCGTACGGCTGCTCGTACGAGGGCTCGTACTGCTGTCCGTACGGGGGCGGGGCGGGCTGGAGGGGCTGCTGCGCGGGCACGTGGCCGTACAGCGGTCTGCCGTACGGGTCGTAGCCGATGAGCTGCTGCTGGGCGGCGTACGGGTCGTACGGATCCTGGGGGTCGTTCACCGCGGGGCCTCTCCTCGTTGCGGAAGCTCAGGCTCCCCGGTACAGCTCACGCTTGTCGATATAGCGCACCACGCCGTCCGGGACCAGGTACCAGACGGGATCGCCCTCGGCGACGCGGGCGCGGCAGTCCGTGGAGGAGATCGCCAGCGCCGGTACCTCGACGAGCGAGACGCCGCCCTCGGGCAGGCCGTCGTCGGTCAGGACGTGGCCGGGACGGGTCACGCCGATGAAGTGGGCGAGGGAGAAGAGTTCGTCGGCGTTGCGCCAGGTCAGGATCTGCGCGAGGGCGTCGGCGCCGGTGATGAAGAAGAGGTCGGCGTCCTGGTTGAGCGCGCTCAGGTCCCGCAGGGTGTCGATCGTGTACGTCGGGCCGCCGCGGTCGATGTCGATGCGGCTCACGGAGAACTGGGGGTTCGAGGCCGTCGCGATGACCGTCATGAGGTAGCGGTCCTCGGCGGGCGACACGGCCCGCTGGGACTTCTGCCACGGTTCGCCCGTGGGGACGAACACCACCTCGTCGAGGTGGAAAAGGGCGGCCACCTCACTGGCGGCCACCAGGTGTCCGTGGTGGATCGGGTCAAACGTCCCGCCCATCACGCCGAGCCGGCGCTTGACCGGGCCCGTAGGCACTTCCTGCTCTCCCATGAGCGCAGAGCCTACTGGCCCGGTGGCGGGTGCGCGGCGGCCGCCTCCGAACGAGGGGGTTCAGCGGTCGCGGTTCAGGCGCGTGGTCACCCAGAGCATCAGCAGCAGGACGAAGAGCGCACCGCCACCGGTGAGGTAGGGGCTCAGGCTCTCGTGGTTGCCGCCGTGCTGCTCGGCGCCCTCCGAGGCGAGGACGACGAGGTTGTGGGCGGTGGTGGAGAGGCTCATCAGGCAGGTACCTATCGAGTCGGGGAGCGGGCGGAGACTTCCCTCACATCGTATGCGGGGGCCCGGGGCACGCTCACGCCGACTCAGGCGTTGAGAGGATGGACGCAGTGCAGCACAGGCCGATCCAGGGGGAGGCGCCATGACGGACAGCGGATTCGAGAAGACACCGGCACGCGATCGCAGGAGGTTCCCGGGCATCTCCTCGCGGGCCTACGAGCACCCGGCGGACCGCTCGGCGCTGGTCGCCCTGCGCAAGCTGACCGGCTTCGACACGGTCTTCAAGGCCCTCAGCGGGCTGCTCCCCGAGCGCAGCCTGCGGCTGCTGTTCCTGTCGGACTCGGTGCGGGTGGGCGAGACCCAGTTCCCCCATCTGTACGAGATGCTGCGGGACGCCTGCTACATCCTGGACCTGGAGAAGGTCCCGCAGATGTACGTGCAGCAGGACCCGAAGCCGAACGCCATGTGCATCGGGCTGGACGAGCCGATCATCGTGGTGACGACGGCGCTGGTGGAGCTGCTCGACGAGGAGGAGATGCGGGCGGTCGTGGGCCACGAGGTGGGCCACGCGCTGTCCGGGCACTCCGTGTACCGCACGGTGCTGCTGTTCCTGACGAACCTGGCGCTGAAGGTGGCGTGGATCCCGCTGGGCAATGTGGCGATCATGGCGATCGTCACCGCGCTGCGGGAGTGGTTCCGCAAGTCGGAGCTGTCGGCCGACCGGGCGGGGCTGCTGGTGGGGCAGGACGTGAACGCCTCGATGCGGGGGCTGATGAAGATCGCGGGCGGCAACCACCTGCACGAGATGAACGTCGACGCCTTCCTGGCCCAGGCCGACGAGTACGAGTCGAGCGGCGACCTGCGCGACTCGGTCCTGAAGATCCTCAACGTGCTGCCGCGCACGCACCCCTTCACCACGGTGCGGGCCGCCGAGCTGCGCACGTGGTCGCAGAGCCGGGACTACCAGCGGATCATGGACGGGCACTACCCGCGGCGGGACGAGGACAAGGACGCCTCGGTGGCCGACTCCTTCCGCCAGTCCGCCTCGCACTACGCGGAGTCGGTGCGCACGAGCAGGGATCCGCTGATGAAGCTGGTCGGCGACATAGCCGGCGGAGCGGGCGACCTGGGCGGGAAGCTGCGCGACCGGTTCACCGGCGCGGCCGGCGGCGGCTCGTCCGCCCCGGAGGGCGGCGAGGCCGGGGGCAAGGGCAAGGGCGCTACCGAAGAGGGCTGACGGAGGCCGGCGGGGGCGGTGCCTGGGGTTGCGCCACGGGCACCTGCGAGGGCGACCGTAAGGACGCCGACGACCCCGAAGACGCCGCGGACGCCGAAGACCCTGAGGGCCCCACGGACCCCGAGGGTTGCGGGGACGATGGCTGGGCCGACGGGTCGGGCGGGGTTGCCGCCGGATCCATGACCCCGCACAGCCCGGCGGTGCGCCGGGGATGGCCGCTGGCGTACGGGTCGCTCACGGGCGGGCCGATGGTGGTGGGGGCGGCCCCGGCGAGCAGCGGGCGGAAGCCCCCGGCCGGGTCGGCGGCGCAGTCCTGCGGCCCGGCCATCACGTAGGCGGAGGCCAGCTCCGCCCGCCGGGTGGTGAGGTCGTCGTGGTCGAAGCGCAGCCGCAGCTCGCGCCGGACGGTGAAGAGGGAGGCCGCGTCGGGCCCGGCCGGCGGTCCGGCCGCTGGGCGTACGGCGTACACGAAGGTGTGGTCGGTGGTCACCGCCAGCACCTCGGGGCTGATCTCCTCGAAGGCGAGGGTGCCGCTCACCCGGACGCGGGTGTCGGCCAGGACGGCGGTGTGGGGGTCGAAGCGGACGAGCCAGCCGGTGGCGGCGTGCCGGCCGTCGCCGGAGGGCGAGGTCGTGCTCTCGTCGAACTGGGCCAGCTGCCCGGGGTCGAGGAGGACCCGTACGGGCCGGGAGGCCGCGCCGGAGAGCACGTCGGGGTCCAGGGAGGACTGCACCAGGTAGTCCTTGGCGATGGACAGCGCGGCGACGATCTGGCTCTCGGTGAAGTGGTGGGTGCGGCGTACGGCCGGCAGGGCGATCCCGGCCGCCCCGGTGCGGTAGTCGGCCGCCGGGCTCTGCGCGTAGAGGGCGGCCGGCTGGCCGCCGGGTACGGCGGAGGACGGCGTCAGGGGTACGACGGTGCTGGCGAGCGGTTCGGCGTTGCCGCCGGCCGGGGGCACGTACGGGTTGCGCAGGCCCAGGTAGACGGCGACGGCGAAGGCCGTGGCGATGAGCAGCACGAGCAGCATGCCCTGCCGGGCGCCACGGCCCGGGGTGCCGGTGCCGCGGCCCGGGGAGCCGCCGCCCGACCAGATGGAGCGGCTGCGGACGGCCCGGGCGTGTTCGCCCATGCGTTCCTGGGCGGAGAACTCCTGGAGCCGGGCAGCGCGGACGAAGTCCTCGTCGAACACCACCGACCGGTACTCGTCCGGGCGCAGTTCGTCGTCACCCCCGCCGATGCCCTCGGGGGTGCCGTTGGGTGGATCTCCTGGTACGGCCATCGCTTCTCCCGCTGTCCCCGCTTCAGAGAAGCCCCCAGCTCCGGAACGGGCGAGTGGGGTCGTACCTTCAGGGTTGGCGGCCGACGGGGTACGTAAACGCGCCGACGCCGGTGACTTCCCCGAGTGGGGTACTGGCGGGGGCGGGTGCGGGGTCCGCGTCGCCCGCGGCGCTGCGGTAGACGGCGCTGAAGGCGAGCGCGACCATCCCGAGCCCCATGACGACGGCGAGCACCCAGGCGACCGGTCTCAGCCAGCCGGCGCGGCCGCGGTAGGGGCGCAGGCTGCCGCCGTAGGCCCCGTACGGGCCCTCGGCGTAGCCGTAGTGGCCGGCCTCCCAGGCGGGGTCGTCGAGCGGGTACCCGTCCAGGTGGCCGTAGTCGTCCTCGCCCGCCCAGCCTCCGGCGACGCGGGCGGCCTCGGCCTCGGCGCGGGCCAGGTCGGCGGCGCGCTGGCGTTCGGCCGCGCTCGGTTCATGGATCTCGGCGCTCCGGACGAAGGCCTCGTCGAACACCACGGAGGCGAAGTCGTGATCCGCGCCTCCGCGGTCGTCGTCGGGCTCCCCGTCGTCCGGGAACGGCTTGCCCCCCACGTCGTCCGGCACGGGAACAGCGTAGACCTGGGGGGCCGCTTTGGGCAGGGTGAAAGCCGGAATCCGGCCACACCGGGTTCGGGTGGCGGTTACCGGATGTGACCGTCGCCGGTGACGATGTACTTGGTGGAGGTGAGCTCGGGCAGGCCCATCGGGCCGCGGGCGTGCAGCTTCTGGGTGGAGATGCCGATCTCGGCGCCGAACCCGAACTGGCCACCGTCGGTGAACCGGGTGGAGGCGTTCACCGCGACGGTGGTCGAGTCGACCAGCTGGGTGAACCGGCGCGCGGCGGCCTGCGAGGTGGTGACGATCGCCTCGGTGTGGCCGGAGGTCCAGCGGCGGATGTGGGCGACGGCGTCGTCGAGGGAGTCCACGACGGCCGCGGCGATGTCGTACGACAGGTACTCGGCGGCCCAGTCCTCGTCGGTGGCGGGCAGGGCGGTGACCTTGCTCCCCTCGGCGGCGGCGAGGACCCGGTCGTCGCCGTGGACGGTCACGCCGGCGTCGGCGAGCGCGTCGAGGGCGAGCGGGAGGAAGGCGTCGGCGATGTCGCGGTGGACGAGGAGGGTCTCGGCGGAGTTGCAGACGGAGGGCCGCTGGGCCTTGGAGTTGACGAGGATGTCCACGGCCATGGCGAGGTCGGTCTGGGCGTCGACGTAGACGTGGCAGTTGCCGGTACCGGTCTCGATGACCGGGACGGTGGACTCCTCGACGACGGTCTTGATGAGGGAGGCGCCGCCGCGCGGGATGAGCACGTCGACGAGGCCGCGGGCGCGCATCAGCTCGCGGACGGAGTCGCGGGACTCGCCGGGGACGAGCTGGATCGCGTCGGCGGGCAGGCCGGCGCCCTCGATCGCGTCGCGCAGGATGGCCACGAGGGCGGTGTTGGAGGCGTAGGCGGAGGAACTGCCGCGCAGGAGGACGGCGTTGCCGGACTTCAGGCAGAGCGCGGCGGCGTCGACGGTGACGTTGGGCCGGGCCTCGTAGATGATGCCGACGACGCCGAGGGGGACGCGGATCTGGCGGAGGTCGATGCCGTTGGGGAGGGTGGAGCCGCGGACGACCTCCCCGACGGGGTCGGGGAGGGCGGCGACGTCGCGCACGTCGGAGGCGATGGCGGCGACCCGCTCCGGGGTGAGGGTGAGCCGGTCGACGACGGTCTCGCTGGTGCCGGCGGCGCGGGCCTTCTCGATGTCCTGGGCGTTGGCGGCGACGATCTCGTCGGTACGGGCCGTCAGCGCGTCCGCGATGGCCAGGAGGGCCGTGTCCTTGGCGGACCGCGAGAGTGGGGCGATGGCCGCGGCGGCGGTACGGGCCGCTGCCGCGGTGGCGAGGACGGGGGAGGTCGCGGTGGCGTCGTCGAGCGAGGTCATGCCGCCCAGGGTAATCCCCGGGTCCCCCGGACCCCGCGTGAGTTTCACCCCGCGAGACGCCGCCCCGCCCCGCCCTTCCACCGTTCCCGCCTCAGACGCCGGCGCGCCTGAAAACCCCTGGGGCTCCGACCCAGACCCCGCGCCTCAAACGCCGGCGGGGCTGGAATGTGCTGCGCACATCCAGCCCGCGCGGCGATTGAGCGCACCCCAGCCGGGGCCAGCGGCCGCGCCCGGCGGACGGAGTCCGGCGCAGCGGCGCGAAGCCGGGGAGGCCGCTCGCGGCCGAGCCGCGCGAGCAGCGCGTCTAGTAGGGGTGCACGCCCACCGGGTGGGCCGGGGGTGGGCCGTAGCCCTCGGCCACGCGTTGGTGGTACGTCGTGCGGTCGATGACCTCCAGGCCGACGATCTCCCACGGCGGCAGCTGCGCCGTCGAGCGGTGTTCGCCCCACAGCCGCAGGGCGACGGCCGCCGCGTCGTGGAGGTCGCGGGCCTCCTCCCAGTACCGGATCTCCGCGTGGTCGTCGGCGTACCGGCTGGTCAGCAGGAAGGGGTGGTCGTGCGCGAGCTGCTCCAGCCCGCGCCGCACTTCCGGCAGCGGCGTCGGCTTGCCCGAGACGCTCAGCGTCACGTGCCAGAGACGGGACACCGGGCCCTGTTCCTCCCCGCCGGCGCCGTCCCCGGTACCGACGCTGGTCAGCGCTCGTCTCACCAGCCGCCTCCTGTCTGCGCTACGCGTGTCCGCCCCTCACAGTTGACCAGTCCCCGGCCCGCCGCGCGGTGGTTTTCCCGAACCTCAGCCCTGGAGCAGGACCAGATCGTCCCGGTGCACGACCTCCCGCTCGTACGCGGGTCCGAGCTCCCGCGCAAGCTCGCGGGTGGAGCGGCCGAGCAGTTGCGGGAGTTCCTTGGCGTCGAAGTTGACCAGGCCCCGGGCCACCGCGACCCCCTCGGCGGAGCGCAGTTCGACGGGGTCGCCCGCGACGAAGTCGCCCTCGACGGCGGCGATCCCGGCGGGCAGCAGGGAGCTGCCGCGCTGGGTGACGGCGCGGACGGCGCCGTCGTCCAGGACGAGGTGCCCCTGCGGGGTCGAGGCGTGCTGGAGCCACAGGAGCCGGTCGGCGGAGCGGCGGCCGGTGGGGTGGAAGAGGGTGCCGGTCTCGCGGCCGGCCAGGGCGTCCGCCGCCCGGCTGGCGGAGGTGAGGACGACGGGGACGCCCGCCGCGGCCGCAATCCGCGCGGCCTCGACCTTGGTGACCATGCCGCCGGTGCCGACGCCCGCCTTGCCGGCGCTGCCGATGGAGACGTGGGCGATGTCCTCGGCCCCGCGCACCTCCTCGATGCGGGTGGTGCCGGGCAGGGAGGGGTCCCCGTCGTAGAGGCCGTCGACGTCGGAGAGGAGGACGAGGAGGTCGGCGCGGACCAGGTGGGCCACGAGGGCGGCCAGCCGGTCGTTGTCGCCGAAGCGGATCTCGTCGGTGGCGACGGTGTCGTTCTCGTTGACGACGGGCATCGCGCCCATGGCCAGGAGCTGGTCCAGGGTGTTGAACGCGTTGCGGTAGTGGGCGCGCCGGCTGGTGTCGTCGGTGGTGAGCAGCACCTGGCCGACGCGGACGCCGTAGCGGGCGAAGGAGGCGGTGTACCGGGCGACGAGCAGGCCCTGTCCGACGCTGGCGGCGGCCTGCTGGCGGGCGAGGTCCTTGGGGCGGCGGGCCAGGCCGAGCGGGGAGAGTCCGGCGGCGATGGCTCCGGAGGAGACCAGGACGATCTCCTTCTCGCCGCCGCTGCGGGCCTTGGCCAGTACGTCGACCAGCGCGTCCACCCGGTCGGCGTCGAGCCCTCCCGCCGCGGTGGTCAGGGAGGAGGAGCCGACCTTGATCACGATCCTGCGGGCGTCCACGACACCCTGCCTAGCCGCTGACACGTCTTTTCCCCTCGCACACGCACGAAACCGACCAACCGACCCGGTCAATCTACGGGGTCCCGCGCCGCGCCCGCCCGCGGGTTTCAGCCCCTGGACGGGGAGCCGGCCGCGGCCCGCTCCGATGCGGGGGCCGCGGCCGCGCCCGTTCCCGGGATGAGGATCTTCCGCGAGAGGAGGAAGGTGAACGGGATGGCCACGACGGCCGCGACCAGCGGGGCGATCCGGGTGTCCAGGCCGGCCCAGGTGACCAGGGCGTAGAGGCCGGCGGACTGGATCACGTAGTTGGTGACGTTCGTCAGCGGGAAGAGGAGGAACTTCTTCCAGGTGGGGCGGGTGCGGTAGGTGAAGTAGGTGTTCATGAAGAACGAGCCGACCATCGACAGCACGAAGGCCAGGGTGTAGGCGGCGAAGTACGGCATCCACGGGTGCAGCAGCAGGTAGATGGCGAAGAAGGTGCCGGTGTTGACCCCGCCCACCAGGGCGAAGCGGAGGATCTGGCCGAGCTGGTCGCGCCGGGACGGGCTGCTCATCGGCTGCTGCGCTCCGCGACGACCGGTTCCGAGGGACCGGGGGCCGGGGCCGCGCCGTGGGATTCCTTGACCAGGAAGTGCGGGCGGCGCTTGGTCTCGTAGTAGATGCGGCCGATGTACTCGCCGATCAGCCCGAGCATGATCATCTGCATTCCGCCGATGCCGGCGATCATCGCGATGATCGTGACGTAACCGGGCGAGTCGATGCCGTTGGTGATCGCCATCACGGTGATCCACAGCGCGTACAGGCCGGTCAGCGCGACGAGCGAGACCCCGAGCCAGATGCCAATGCGCAACGGGCGGTTGTTGAAGGAGATCAGCCCGTCCATGCCGTAGTTCAGCAGGGAGGCGAACTTCCACTTCGTCTCGCCGGCCTCGCGCTGGGCGTTCTGGTAGTCGAAGTGAACGGTGTCGAAGCCGATCCAGGAGAAGAGACCCTTGGAGAAGCGGTTGTACTCGGGCAGCGCGAGCAGGGCGTCCACGGCGGGCCGGGACAGCAGCCGGAAGTCGCCGACCCCGTCGGTGAGCTCGACGTCGACCCAGCGGTTGACTCCCCGGTAGTAGAGGCGGCTGAGGGCCGATCGGAGCTTCTTGTCGCCTTCGCGGGTGCGCCGGGCGATGACCTGGTCGTGGCCCTGGCGGTAGTGCTCCAGCATGGTCTCGATCAGCTCCGGCGGGTGCTGGAGGTCCGCGTCCATGATCACCACGGCGTCGCCGGTGGCCTCGCGCAGGCCGGCGAGCATGCCCGCTTCCTTGCCGAAGTTCCTGCTGAAGGAGACGTAGCGGGTCTGGTCCCGGTGCTCGGCGGCGATCTTCCGGAGCTTGCCGAGGGTCCCGTCGCGGCTGCCGTCGTCGACGTAACAGACCTCGTACTCGACGGGCAGGGCGTCCAGAACCTTGCGGATCTCCTCGTCGAAGCGGTCGATGACGGCTTCTTCGTTGTAACAGGGGACGACTACCGACAGCTTGGTCATGGGCACTTCCTGCTGGGGTCCGAACGGGTGATTGTCGGCGACCGGACCCGCGACTCACCTCTTCCTTAGAAGTATGCACGGCGGAGGTCGGCCTGCCCGAGTCGTGTGCGGCACACGGTAGCTTTGACGGGATAAGCGGAATGGAACGAAGGGATCGAGGTGCACGTGCCTGACGTCTCCGTGGTCGTCATCGTCTACAACGACGCAGAGCGTCTGCCGACAGCCGTCCGGTCGGTTTTGGACCAGACCCTGCGCGGGGTCGAAGTCGTGATCGTGGACGACTGCAGCAAGGACCGGTCCTACGAGGTCGCCCAGGAGCTCGAAGCGGCGAACCCGGGGCGCGTCCGTGCCTTCCGGCTGCCCGAGAACAGCGGCGGCTGCGGCGCGCCGCGCAACCACGGCATCAAGCAGGCCACCGGCACCTACGTCATGTTCCTGGACAGCGACGACGTCCTGGAGCGCAACGCCTGCCGCAACATGCTCGCCGCCGCCGAGCGCACCGGCTCCGACCTGGTCTCGGGCATGTGCGTGCGCGTGCACCTCGACAACCGCTGGGGCAAGACCACGGAGTGGTACCCGTGGATCTACGCGCGCACCCGCACGCTGGAGTCGATCACCGAGTACCCGGACCTGCTGGTCTACGACACCCTCTCCACGAACAAGTGCTACCGGCGCGCGTTCCTGCTGGAGCAGGGCCTGGAGTTCCCGGTCGGCATCCACTACGAGGACCTGCTGTTCTCGGCCCAGGCCTACGTAGCGGCCCGCCGCATCACGCTGATCCCCAACCACGTCTACTACTGGAACGTGGTCGAGAAGGCCGCCGCGAAGTCGATCAGCAACCGGCGTCACGAGATCGCGAACTTCGTCCACCGGATGGAGATCCACCGCCGGGTCGACGAGCTGCTGGCCGCCAAGGGCCACACCGCCATCAAGACCGCCAAGGACGCCAAGTTCCTCAAGCACGACCTGGTGCTGCACCTGCGCGACCTGCCCCTGCTGGGCGACGCCTACCGCCAGGAGTTCGCCCGGCTCGCCAACGGCTACCTGGCCGGCATCGACCCGGCCGCGTACGAGAACGTCACGTACCTCCAGGCCATCTGCGCCTACCTGCTGGGCAAGGAGGACTGGAAGAACCTCCTCGCGGCCGCCGACGCGATGATCAACAAGGGCCGGCTGTCCTCCCCGCTCGCCGAGCGCGACGGCCGCGTCTACTGGTGCGCACAGCACATCGACGACCCGGCCGAGGCCGAGGGCCGCCGGATACTGGACGTCACCGACCAGGGCTTCCACACCACGCCGCTGTCCTCCCTGATCCTGGGCAACCGTCTGACCTCGTACGAGGACGACGGGCGCGGCAAGGTCACCCTCTCCGGCGCCGTCGTGAACCCCCTGGGCCGGATCGCGGAGGGCGCCGAGCTGTCGGCCTCGCTGGAGTTCCGGGCCCGGCGGCAGATCGGCGTGCGCTCCTTCAGCTTCCCCGTGGCAACCGTGCGCCACGCCGGTGACACGATCGAGTGGAGCACCACCGCCGACGTCGGCGGCACCGTCCGCCCGCTCGGCATCATCGACGCCGTCTGGGACGTGCGCCTGAAGCTGACGGCCGGCGGGGACCGGGTCACCACCCGCGTCTCGGTCGGCGGGGTGGACCTGGAGTCGGCGGCCCGGCTGCGGGTGCGCCCGCGCCTGACCCGGCTGGTCTCCGACCGCTTCGAGCCGGAGATGACCAAGAAGGGCAACCTCTCCTACGTCCTGACCGCCGAGGGCCCCGCCGCCGTCCGCACCCAGTCGCTGATCAGCAGCGCCATGCACGGCAAGGCCGCCGGCGTGGTCAAGCGCAGCCTGCGCCGGGCCCTGAGGGCGCGCCGCAACATCGGCTCGGGCGAGCAGAAGGTGAAGGTCTACCACGAGGTCTTCTCGAAGCTGCCGATCAAGAAGGGCACGGTCGTCTTCGAGAGCCACATGGGCAAGCAGTACAGCGACAGCCCGAAGGCCATCTACGAGGAGCTGGTCCGCCAGAACGCCCCCTTCGAGGCGATCTGGTCCTACGCGGGTGCCAAGCCCACCGGCTTCCCCAAGGAGGCCACCCTGGTCAAGCGCTGGAGCTGGCAGTACCTGCGGGCACTGGCGCAGGCCGAGTACTGGGTCGACAACCAGGGCTTCCCGCTGGCCCTGGCCAAGCGCCCCGGGACCACGTACATCCAGACCTGGCACGGCTCCGCCCTCAAGCGGATGGGCTTCCACGAGCCCCGCACCAAGGCCCAGGGCAAGCCCGCGCAGGACCGGTTCCAGGCGGCCGTCAACCGCTTCGACCACTTCCTGATCCGCTCCGAGCACGACGTCCGCACCCTCGCCCGGGGCTTCCGGCTGCGCGACGAGGTACTGCTGCGCACCGGCTACCCGCGCAACGACGCCCTGGTCGAGGCGCACCGCGCCGAGACGGACAGCGGGGAGCGGGTGCGCGGGCCGCTCGCCGCCGAGCTGGGCATCGACCCGGACAAGCGGGTGCTGCTGTACGCGCCGACCTTCCGGGCCACCGCGGACGGCGCGGTGGAGGGCTTCGAGTTCCCCTTCGACGTGGAGGAGTTCGCGGACCGGCTGGGCGACCGCTGCACGCTGCTGGTGCGCACGCACTACCTCAACAGCGTCTCCCTGCCGCCCTCGGTCGCCGGCCGGGTCATCGACGTCTCCCGGCACCACGACATCACCCCGCTGCTGGCGCTCGCCGACGGGCTGATCACCGACTACTCGTCCGTGATGTTCGACTACGCGGTGCTGGACCGGCCGATGATCTTCTTCGCGTACGACTACGAGAAGTACGCGACGGACATCCGCGGCACCTACTTCGACCTGAAGGAGAAGGCCCCGGGCCCGGTGGTGGCCACGGCGGACGAGCTGATGCAGGCCGTCGCCGCCTTCGACGAGGCCGACGCCAAGTACGCCGAGGCCCGCCAGCGATTCCTCGCCGAGTTCGGCGAGTACGACCGCGGGGACGCCGCCCGCCGGATCGTCGAGAAGTTCTTCACGAGGAGCGGCAAGTGAGCCGGGACATCTTCATCGTCTCCAACAGCGTGGACGAGCTCGGCGGTGTGACCACCTGGTCCCACCAGATGGCCAGGCTCTTCACCGACCGCGGCCACCGCGTGCACATCGTCGGCATCGCCCCCGTCGCCGAGGAGATCCGGCAGAAGCTGCCCGCCGGCCTCCCGTACGAGATGACCACCCTGTACGAGACCCACCCGCCGAAGGCGCGCCGGCTGCACGGCGTCAAGGGCCGCCTCAACGCCCCCGAGCGGCGCCGCCAGGCGGCCCGGCGGGCGCAGATGCGGGCCAAGGCGGAGCAGCTGGGCGAGCTGTTCCGCGCGGCGGGCCCGGGCGCCGTGGTGATCGTCACCCAGGTCTGGGCGATGGAGTGGGTGGCCCTCGCCGACACCAAGGGTCTCTCCGTCATCGGCATGAGCCACGAGTCCTTCGAGGCCAGCCAGAAGTCCACCCGCGGCGACCGGGTCCGCCGCTGGTACCAGGACGTCGACCGGCTGCTGGTGCTGACCCCGGAGGACGCGGACCTGTGGATCCGGGCCGGCATGGAGAACGTGGACAGCATGCCGAACCCGCTGCCGTTCATGCCGGACTCCCCCGCCCCGCGCACCGCGAAGGTCGTCGCGAGCGTCGGCCGCCTCGCCTTCGAGAAGGGCGTGGACCTGCTGCTCGACGCCTGGGCGGACGCCGCCCCGCGCCACCCCGACTGGACCCTGCGGATCTACGGGGCGGGCACGGAGGAGGCGACCCTGCGGGCGCACTGCTCCTCCCTCGGGCTGGACGACTCCGTGGAGTGGATGGGCAGCACCGACGACGTCCTGGGCGCGCTCAGCGAGGCCTCCGTCTTCGCGCAGGCCTCCCGGGCCGAGGGCTTCCCGATCACCTTGCTGGAGGCGATGGCGGCGGGCCTGCCCGTGGCCGCGTTCGACTGCGCGCCCGGCGTACGGGAGATCGTCCGCCACGGCGAGGACGGGCTGCTGGCCCGCCTGGGCAACACGATGGAGCTGGCCGGCCACCTGGACACCCTGATGTCGGACGCCGGCACCCGCCACCGGCTCGGCGACGAGGCCTTCCGCAGCGTGCGCCGCTACTCCAGCGCGGAGATCACCGACCGGTGGGAGAAGCTGTTCGACTTCCTGGAGCGCTGACCGCGCCGCGGAACCGAGAAGCCGCCCGCCCCGGAGCTGATCCGGGGCGGGCGGCTTCGTACGCGGGGGCGTCAGACCGTGTGGGCGTCCTTGCGGCGGTCCCGGTGCGCCTCGCGGTTGGCCTCCCAGCCCGCCCACGCCGAGCTGATCATCTCGCGGACGTCGTGCCGCGCCTTCCAGCCCAGCTCCGCGGCGATCCGGTCGGCGGAGGCCACGACCTTCGCCGGGTCGCCGGGACGGCGCGGGGTGACGACCGGCGCGTACGTGTGCCCGGTGCCGGCGTTCAGCAGCTCGACCATCTCCTTGACGGAGACGCCCTCACCGCGCCCGATGTTGACCGTGAGGTCCCTGTACTCCCCCGCCGCGCCCCACTCGGCGAGCCGGCGGGCCGCCACCACGTGGGCGTCCGCCAGGTCCTCGACGTGGATGTAGTCGCGGATGCAGGTGCCGTCCGGGGTGGGGTAGTCGTCGCCGAAGATGCGGGCGCCCTCACCGGCGTCGTAGCGCTCGAAGACCATCGGGACCAGGTTGAAGACCCCGGTGTCCGCGAGCTCGGGGGTGGCCGCGCCCGCCACGTTGAAGTAGCGCAGGCAGGCCGTGGAGATGCCGTGGGCCTTGCCGGCGGCCCGGACCAGCCACTCGCCGGCCAGCTTGGTCTCGCCGTACGGGCTCAGCGGCTTGCAGGGGGTCTCCTCGGTGACGGAGTCCACGTCGGGCATCCCGTACACGGAGGCGGAGGAGGAGAAGAGGAAGTTGCGGATGCCGGCCGCGGCCACGGCGCCGAGCAGGACCTGAAGGCCCTCGACGTTCTCGTGGTAGTAGTACAGCGGCTTCTCGACGGACTCGCCGACCTGCTTCTTGCCCGCCAGGTGCACCACGCCGGTGATCTTGTGTTCGGCGAGGGCCTCGTCCAGGGCGAGGCGGTCCAGCACCGAGGCGGTCACCAGCGGCACGCCCTCCGGTACCCGGTCCTCCCGGCCCGTGGAGAGGTCGTCGAAGACCACGACCTTCTGCCCCGCGAGCAGCATCGCGCGGACGACGTGGGCGCCGATGTATCCGGCGCCACCGGTGATCAGAAACGTCATGCGTATCTCCCGAGCTCTAGCGTGACCTGCGCGCGCGGGCGCGGTCGAGGCGGTTGCGTACGAAGGTCAGCGCGCCCCCGGCACCGGGGGCGAGGCGCAGCGCGAGCGCGCCGGAGGCCGTGCGGTAGGGCTGCGCCAGCAGAACACCGTACCGGCTGCTGGGCAGGGCCCTGCGGCGGAGCAGTCCGCCCAGGGGGCGCAGCGAGGTGAGCGGGGAGCTCCCGTCGGCGCAGCCCACGCCCGCCCGGACGTCCCAGGCCTGCATCCCGCGCAGCCCCCGGCGGCGGCCCTCGGCGGCCAGCGCGGCCAGGCGGAACGGGACCTCGGCGGTCCAGCCGTCCCCGTCGGCGGCGGGCCGCAGCTCCGCCGGGCGCACCAGGACGGGATCGCCGCCGGCGCGGGGCAGGAAGCTCAGCGAGACGGTCTGCGGGCGGGCCTGCGCGAGCCGCCCGTACAGGTCGCGGACCCGGACCTGGACGGCGCCGCCCCCGGCGGGCCGCGCGTCGACGGTCAGGGGCAGGTCGGCGGCGGGCAGGTCGGCGAGCCCGTCCAGCGGGACCGGCAGCTCCTCGCTCCACACCGGCTCCCCGGCGCCGTCGGCGGCGTACGGGGGCAGCAGCCGGGCGGGCTCGGCGGCCAGACCCGTCATCAGCCGCTCCACGTCGGCGGGCGGGGTCCGGGAGGCCAGCAGCACCCGGGCGGTCCAGCGGGCCCGGGCGGGGGCGGCGTCGACGTCGGCCGGGTCGAAGCCGGCCAGGTAGTCGCGGGTCAGGGTCCACCAGGCGGCCCGGTAGCCGGGGTCCCCGCCGAGCTCGCGCAGGTACATGCGCAGGTCGTAGTCGAGGAACTTCACCTGGCAGGCGTGCCCCAGCTCCGGGGAGGCGGCGGCGAGGGTGCGGGAGGCGGTGCGGTGGGCCTCGACGCGCGAGGCCCAGTTGCCGATGTCCTTGCGGTCCAGGGAGATGGACACCTGGGCGGCGCTCCGGCGCACGTGCCACACGTAGACCAGGTCGCCGACGACCGCGATGCGGGGGGCGGCGGCCAGGACGCGGGAGGTGAAGACGAAGTCCTCGTAGACGAACCGGCCGTCGGGGAAGCGGATCCGGTGCTTCTCCAGGAAGGCGCGTTCGTACAGCTTGTTGACGCAGAGGGTGTCGCGGACCAGCTCGGGCCGGTCGGCGGGCCGCTCGATGACCTCCCCCGGCGTGTACAGCCCGGGCATCCACGGCACGTCGCGGCCCTCCGGCAGCTCGCGCCGGACGCAGGCACCGACCGTGACGGGGGCCCGGTGCTCCTCGGCCGCCCGTACCAGGGCGTCGGCCGCGCCCGGCGGCAGGACGTCGTCGCTGTCGAGGAACAGGACGTACGGGGAGGTCGCGGCGGCGATCCCGTCGTTGCGCGGGGTGCCGCAGCCGCCGCTGTTCTCCGTGCGGTGGACCACCTTCAGGCGCGGGTGCACGGCGGACAGCTCGTCCAGGACCCGCGCGGTCGCGTCCGAGGAGGCGTCGTCGACCGCGATGACCTCGGCGACCACCGGGCCCTGGGCGAGGGCCGAGGAGACGGCCTCGCCCACGAGCCCGGCGTCGTTGTACGCGATCACGACCACGGACACCGAGGGGGTGTCACTGCTGGAATTGCTGCTGCTCACCCGCAGGATCCTAGGCGAACGGCGTAAAGGCGGCTTCAAATCCGTCCGAACGCACCGGATCGGACGGATCAGAAGCGGCGGAGGGGCGGATCAGAAGGGACGGAACTCGTCGTACTCCTGCTGGGCGGCGTCGCCGCGCTTGGCTTCCTTCTCCTTGCGGCGCTGCGTGGCCGGACGCGGGGCCTCCATGCGGTGGTCCTCGCCGCGGCGGCCCAGCATCTCGGCGCCGGCCATCATGGTCGGCTCCCAGTCGAAGACGACGGCGTTCTCGTCGGAGCCGATGGCGACGCCGTCGCCCGCCTTCGCGCCGGCCTTCTTCAGGGCGTCCTCGACGCCGAGGCGGTTGAGGCGGTCGGCGAGGTAGCCGACGGCCTCGTCGTTGTTGAAGTCGGTCTGGCGCACCCAGCGCTCCGGCTTCTCGCCGCGCACGCGGTACACGTCCTCCACCTCGTCGTAGCTGACGGTGAAGCCGGCGTCGTCCACGGCCTTCGGGCGGATGACGATGCGGGTCGCCTCCTGCTTGGGCTTGCGGGCGCGCGCCTTGGCGACGACCTCGGCGAGGAAGTAGGAGAGCTCCTTGAGGCCCGTACGGGCGACCGCGGAGACCTCGAAGACCTTGTAGCCGCGGGCCTCCAGGTCCGGGCGGACCATGTCGGCGAGCTCCTGGCCGTCGGGGATGTCGACCTTGTTCAGCACGACGAGGCGCGGGCGCTTCTCCAGGCCGCCGCCGTAGAGCTTGAGCTCCTCCTCGATGAGGTCGAGGTCGCCGACCGGGTCGCGGTCCGACTCCAGGGTCGCGGTGTCCAGGACGTGCACGAGGACCGAGCAGCGCTCGACGTGCCGCAGGAACTCCAGGCCGAGGCCCTTGCCCTGGCTGGCGCCGGGGATCAGGCCGGGGACGTCGGCGATCGTGTAGACGGTCGAGCCGGCGGTGACCACGCCCAGGTTCGGGACGAGGGTGGTGAAGGGGTAGTCCGCGATCTTCGGCTTGGCGGCGGAGAGCACCGAGATCAGCGAGGACTTGCCGGCGCTCGGGAAGCCGACGAGCGCCACGTCGGCGACGGTCTTCAGCTCCAGGACGATGTCGCCCGTGGTGCCGGGGACGCCGAGCAGCGCGAAGCCGGGGGCCTTGCGGCGGGCGGAGGACAGCGCGGCGTTGCCGAGGCCGCCGCGGCCGCCCTCGGCGGCCACGTACGTGGTCCCCTGGCCGACGAGGTCGGCGAGGACGTTGCCCTCCTTGTCGAGGACGACGGTGCCGTCCGGCACGGGCAGGATCAGGTCCTGGCCGTCCTTGCCGGAGCGGTTGCCGCCCTCGCCGGGCTTGCCGTTGGTGGCCTTGCGGTGCGGGCTGTGGTGGTAGTCGAGCAGGGTGGTGATCGCCTGCTCCACCACCAGGATGACGTCGCCGCCACGGCCGCCGTTGCCGCCGTCCGGTCCGCCCAGGGGCTTGAACTTCTCCCGGTGAACGGAGGCGCAGCCGTGGCCCCCGTTACCCGCGGCGACGTGCAGCTCGACGCGGTCCACGAAGGTGGTCATGGGTGTTCCTCCAGATACATACGGGAATGTCCCGGGCAGGCCTTGCTGCCCATTAAACGTGTCTATGTGACAACGCGCCGAGGGCGGACCTCTCTTCCCGGCACGTGCCGGGAAGAGTTGAGATCCGCCCTCGGGGTGTTACGAACGCTTGTGATTCAGCAGGAGCTGGATCAGGCGGCCGGAACGATGTTGACGACCTTGCGGCCACGGTGCGTGCCGAACTGCACCGCACCCGGCAGCAGCGCGAACAGCGTGTCGTCGCCACCGCGACCGACACCCGCACCCGGGTGGAAGTGGGTGCCGCGCTGGCGGACGAGGATCTCGCCGGCGGAAACGACCTGACCGCCGAAGCGCTTCACGCCGAGCCGCTGAGCGTTGGAATCGCGCCCGTTCCGGGTGGACGATGCGCCCTTCTTGTGTGCCATGTCTCAGTCCCTCTTACTTCGCAGCCGCGGGGATACCGGTGACCTTGATCGCCGTGTACTGCTGGCGGTGACCCTGGCGACGGCGGTAGCCGGTCTTGTTCTTGTAGCGCAGGATGTCGATCTTGGCGCCCTTGTGGTGGTCCACGACCTCGGCCGTGACCTTGATGCCGGCCAGGACCCACGGGTCGCTGGTCACGGCGTCGCCGTCGACAACGAGCAGGGTCGAGAGCTCGACCGTGTCGCCAACCTTGGCAGTGGAAATCTTGTCAACCTCAACGATGTCGCCGACAGCAACCTTGTGCTGGCGACCACCGCTGCGCACGATGGCGTACACGCGGATCTCTCTCTCACTCGGGGCGGAAACTCCTGAAGCCAGCCGCTCACGCGGGCCGGGGCCCACGGTGATCCGGAATGGACGAGCGGCCTCTCCCGTGTCCCGTCCGCTTGCGCGGAGGGTGCGGGAGGAAGGTGCTCAGGAGCGTGGCGCGCTGCACGGTAAACGTCCAGGACACGCCGACGGTCTAGGTTACGGGGCTGGTTCCGGAGGGTCAAACCGGGCCCCGCGCGCCCGTGGGCCCCGCCGGTACGGCGGGGCCCACGGACAGGCGTCGATCAGGCCTCGGCCGGAGCCGAGACGGACGGCGGGGTCTGCTGCTCCGCCGCCGCGGTCTTCTTCGTCGCCCGCTTCACGGCGGTCTTCTTGACCGTCGTCGTCTTCTTCGCGGCGGTCTTCTTGGCGGCCGCCGCCTTCTTGGCCGGGGCCTTCTTCGCCGTGGCCGCCTTCTTGGCCGGAGCCTTGCGGGCGGTCTTCTTGGCCGGCGCCGGGGCCTCGGCCTCGGCATCCGCCTCGACGACGGGCTCGGCCTCGGCCGGAGCAGCAGCCTCGGCCGGAGCGGCAGCCTCGGCGGACGGCTCGGCCACGGGGGCCTCGACGACCACGATGGCGGCCTCGGCCGCACCGGCTGGAGCGGTGGCCTTGCGGACCGCGCGGCGGCGCGGACGCGCCGGGGCGGCCTCCACGACGGGCTCGGGCTCGGCCACGGGCTCCGCGACGGCCGCGGCGACCGGCTCGGGCTCCGCCTCCACGACGGGCTCGGTGACGGCCTCCACGACCGGCTCCGGCTCCGCCTCCACGACGGGCTCGGCCACGGCCTCCACGACCGGCTCCGGGGCCGGAGCGGTGGCCTTGCGGGTCGCCCGGCGACGGGTACGGCCCTTCGGCGCGGCCTCCTCGGCCACCGGGGCGGCCTCGACCGGAGCGGCCTCGACCGTCTCCGCGGCCTCCACGGCCTCGGCGACGACCTCGGCGGCCGGCTCCAGCACCGTGTCGGCGGCCTCGGTGACCGGCTCGTCCAGGACGACCGGGGTCACCGGCGCCGGGGCGGCCTGACGCTCACCGCCGCGCGGGGCGCCCGCCGGAGCGGTCGCCTTGCGGGTGGCACGGCGACGGTTGCGGCGCCCGCTGATGCCCGCCGCGGCCTCGGCCTCGGCCGGGCTGCTGTACAGCTCCTCGCCCGGGACGAACTCCGGCTCGGGCAGCGCCCGCGGCGCGGCGACCTCGGCGGCCACCTCCGCCTCGGTCTCGGCCTCGAACACCTCGGCCTCGACGACGCCGGCCGTCTCCAGCTCGTGCTCGTGCTCGTGTTCCAGGGCACGGCCGCCGCGGCGCTTGGCGCGCTTGCCGTTGCCACCGCCGCCGACCGCGGCCGGGGTGTCCATGTGCACGATGACACCGCGCCCGTTGCAGTGGACGCAGGTCTCCGAGAAGGACTCCAGCAGACCCTGGCCCACCCGCTTGCGGGTCATCTGGACCAGGCCCAGCGAGGTGACCTCGGCCACCTGGTGCTTCGTGCGGTCGCGGCCCAGGCACTCCAGCATGCGCCGCAGCACCAGGTCGCGGTTGGACTCCAGGACCATGTCGATGAAGTCGATGACGACGATGCCGCCCAGGTCGCGCAGCCGCAGCTGGCGCACGATCTCCTCGGCCGCCTCCAGGTTGTTCCGGGTGACGGTCTCTTCGAGGTTGCCGCCCTGACCGGTGAACTTGCCCGTGTTGACGTCGATGACGATCATCGCCTCGGTCTTGTCGATCACGAGGGAGCCGCCCGACGGCAGCCACACCTTGCGGTCGAGCGCCTTGGCGAGCTGCTCGTCGATCCGGTACGTCGCGAAGACGTCCACCTCGGAGGTCCAGCGGGACAGCCGGTCGGCCAGGTCCGGGGCCACGTGGGACACGTAGCCGTGGATGGTCTCCCACGCCTGGTCACCGCTGATGATGACCTTGGAGAAGTCCTCGTTGAAGATGTCGCGCACGACGCGGACGGTCATGTCCGGCTCGCCGTACAGCAGGCTCGGCGACGAGGTCGTGATCTGCTTCGACTTCTTCTGGATGTCCTCCCACTGCGCCTGCAGACGCTCGACGTCGCGGCGCAGCTCGTCCTCGCTCGCGCCCTCGGCGGCGGTGCGCACGATGACGCCCGCGTCCTCGGGGACGATCTTCTTGAGGATGGTCTTCAGGCGCGCGCGCTCGGTGTCGGGCAGCTTGCGGCTGATGCCGGTCATCGAGCCCTCGGGCACGTAGACCAGGTAGCGGCCGGGCAGGGACACCTGGCTGGTCAGACGGGCGCCCTTGTGGCCGATCGGGTCCTTGGTGACCTGGACCAGCACGGACTGGCCGGACTTGAGGGCGGACTCGATGCGGCGCGGCCCGTTGGCCATGCCGAGCGCCTCGAAGTTGACCTCACCGGCGTACAGGACGGCGTTGCGGCCCTTGCCGATGTCGATGAAGGCGGCCTCCATCGACGGCAGCACGTTCTGGACCTTGCCCAGGTAGACGTTGCCGACGTACGAGGTGGCCTCTTCCTTGTTGACGTAGTGCTCGACGAGCACGTTGTCCTCGAGGACGCCGATCTGGGTGCGGTCGCCGTTCTGGCGCACGACCATCACGCGCTCGACGGCCTCGCGGCGGGCCAGGAACTCGGCCTCGGTGATGATCGGGACGCGGCGGCGGCCCTGCTCGCGGCCCTCACGGCGGCGCTGCTTCTTCGCCTCCAGGCGGGTCGAGCCCTTGATGGACTGGACCTCGTCGGACGGCTCGGCCTTCTCGCGCGCCGGGCGCGGCTCGCGGACCTTGACGACGGTGCGGACACCGTCCTCCTCGCCCGCCTCGACCTCGGCGGCGTCACCGCTGCGGCGGCGACGGCGACGGCGGCGACGGCTGGAGGAGGAACCGAGGGCCTCCTCGGCCTCCTCTTCCTCTTCCTGCTCGGCCTCCTCGGCCTCGGCCTCGGCCTCCTCCTCGGCGCTCTCGTCCAGGTCGGCGGCCTCACCGCGACGACGGCGACGGCCACCGCGGCGACGGCGGCGCGACGGGCGCTCGTCCGACTCGTCGGCCTCGTCCTCGTCGAGCTCGGCGGCCTCGGCCTCCGGCTCCTCCTCGGCGTACTCGGCCTCGGCCGGGGCCACGGGCTCGGCGGCGGCGCCACGACGGCGGCGACGGCGGCCGGCCGGCTGGGCGGCGACGGGGGCCTGGACCTCGGCGACGGCCTCCTCGGCCTCTTCCTCCTCGGCCTCCTCCGCCTCGACGGCGGCGGCAGCGGCCGCGGCGGCGAGGGCGGCGGTCTCCGGGGTCTGGAACATCGGCTCGGCGAAGACCGGGGCCTGGAAGACGGGCACGGCGGGACGCGCGGCACGGCGGGCGGCGCGGTTCGGGGCGGCGGGCGCCTCGGTCTCGGCGGCGGCCTCGGGCTGCGCGGGGGCGGCGGCCGGAGCGGCGGCCCGGGTGGCGCGGCGGCGGCCGCGCTTCGGGGCGTCGACGGCGTCGGCGACGGTGCGGGTGGCGACCTTGGGGGCCTCCGCCACGACCGGGGCCTCCTCGACGGGCTCCTCGGCCACGACCGGGGCGGCCTCGGCGGCCGGGGCGGCGACGGCACGGGTCGCACGGCGACGGGCACGCGGGGCGGGAGCGGCCGGAGCCTCCTCCTCGACGGCCGGAGCGGCCGGAGCCTCCACGACGAGCTCGACCGGCTCGGCGGCGGCCGGAGCGGCCACGGCACGGACCGCACGGCGACGGGCACGCGGAGCCGGAGCGGCCGGAGCCTCCTCGGCCACGGCGGGCGCGGGGGCGGTCTCGGCGGGCGCCTCGGCGGCGACACCGCCGGGCGGGCCGGCCGGGCGGGAAGCCGCGCGGCGACGCCTGCGCGGGGGCAGGTTGTCGCTGGGGCTGCCTGCGTCGGCGGCGGGGGTGTTCTCGTTTTCGTTGTTGAGCATGCGGGGTTCTCCCGTCACGCTCCCGGGCGCCGCGGCTGACGTCCGGTCCGGCACGGCTCCGCGCGATGTACGCGGAGCCGGCCTCCGGGGCGCGTTCGCCACACGGGAGCTGTAGTCCATGGCCGCCGGTTCCGTACGTCTTGTCCGTACGGCCTGGCGGAAGTCTTCAGGTCAGTGCGCTGCCCGACCCAGGTGGCTCCCGAGTGCCAGGGCGGCGCGACGACGACGATCCCTACGCGGCGGGACCTTCCGGCGCCTTCGCGTCGGCGTTCACGGCGGCCGTGGGTGGGGCGGCCGTGACAGCCTCGCGGTCGGGCGCGAGCGGGTCGGTCACCGTGCCGGACTCCTCGTCGAAGAGCCCCTGCGCCAGCCTGGTCACCGCGGCGGGGACCGGCGGCGCCAGGTCGGCCACAGCTTGGAGACCGGACAGGACGTCGTCGGGTCGCACGGCAGGTGTCAAATGCCGAACAACCAGCCGCAGTATCGCACAGGCATTGTCCAGCGGCCTATCAACCTGGGCGGGAAGGGCTTCGAGGCTGACGACGGCGCCCCGGGTGTCGAAGGTGCGCATGCCGTTCTTGGTGCGGCGCTGCACCTCCACCGTCTCGGCGGCGAGGTACGTCTCCACCGCGCGCTCGGCGTCGGCGAGCTCCACGCCCTCCAGGCGCAGCTCCCAGATGGAGGCCGTCAGCCGGTCCGCGAGCCCGGAGGTGCGGGCCTCGACGGCGTCGATGATGTCGAGGCCGAGCGGCATCGACTCGTCGAGCAGCTTGCGCAGCGTCTCGGGGTCGCGGGGCGCGGCGAGGGCGATCTCCAGGTACTCGGCCTCGCTGCCGGTGCCGGTCGGAGCGGCGTTCGCGTACGAGACGCGGGGGTGCGGGGTGAAGCCCGCCGAGTACGCCATGGGCACCTCGGCACGGCGCAGGGCGCGCTCGAAGGCGCGCTGGAAGTCTCGGTGGCTGGTGAACCGGAGGCGGCCACGCTTGGTGTAGCGCAGTCGGATGCGCTGCACCACCGGTGCGGGAGGCGGGCCTTCGGGCTGTCGCTTGCCCAGTGGTTCTTCTCCTTGTGCGGGGCGTCGCGGCTCGCGCGCCGCCCTGAGTTCCGTCGACCCGTCCGGCTCACCCCTGCCGGTGCGGCAGGGAGATCTCGGTGGCGGGTGCCGCGTCGGCGGCTGTCGTACTACCCAGAGTACGCGCCCGTGACCTCGCCGGTTCCCCCGCGGGCCTGCCGAACAGCACCCGCCGCACCTCGGCCCGCGCCTCGCGCACCGCGGCGCGGGAGGTGCGCCACACCTGGCGCAGGGCGTGCCCGACGGGGGTGGCCACCTGCCGGTGGACCCAGGCGAGGGGCCGGGCGACGCAGCCGCGCCACAGCCAGCGCAGTCCGCGCCCGAGGGCCTTGGTGATCCGGCCGGCGAGGTGCCAGGCGGGCACGAGCACCTGCCGTACGAGGAGGACGAGCGGCGGGGCCACGACGTGCACGAGCACCCAGCCCGCCCCGCGCCCGAGCGGCAGGACCGCGTACCGCCACAGCCCCACCCAGGGCCAGACGAACACCAGCAGGCAGGCCCCGCGCACCAGCCACCGCACCCCGTGCCCCAGCGGCGTCAGCACCCGCCGGTACAGCCAGGCCAGCGGCGGCGCGACCACGTCCCGCAGCAGCCACCCGAGCCCGGCCCCCACGGGCGCGAGCACGTACCGTCCGAAGCCCAGCACCACCCAGGCCGCCCCCAGGCCGAGCGGCCGCAGGACGTACCGGTACACCGCCCCGCCGACGGGAGCGGCGACGTACCGCCACAGCCCCACCCAGGGCCAGTAGAAGACGACCAGCGCGAGCGGTTTCAGCCCGTAGCGCCACAGCCGCACGAGCAGCCACCCGAGGCCCCGGCCCAGCGGCGCCAGCACGTGCCGCCCGGCCGCCCGCGCACCGGCCGCGAACAGGTCCCAGACCACCCGCACCGGCAGCACCACCAGGACGGCGACGACCTTCACCGGGACCCTGACGAACCCCGTCAGACACCCGTCCCCGCCCTGCGCGGCCTGCGGCTTCTCGATTTCCATGCTGCTAAGGACACCAGAGCCGCCCGAGCCGTTGCGCCGCCCCCCGACGATTCGGGCGCTCACGCACGTGTGCCCCTCACCGTTCCCGGTGAAGGGCACACGCGTGTTGACCTCGGGTCGCTCAGATCACTTCACGACCGACAGCGGCAGCAGCTTCTTGCCGGTGGGGCCGATCTGGATCTGGGTGTCCATCTGAGGACAGACGCCGCAGTCGAAGCACGGGGTCCAGCGGCAGTCCTCGACCTCGGTCTCGTCGAGGGCGTCCTGCCAGTCCTCCCACAGCCAGTCCTTGTCCAGGCCGGAGTCCAGGTGGTCCCAGGGCAGGACCTCCTCGTACGTGCGTTCGCGGGTGGTGTACCAGGCCACGTCCACGCCGTACGCGGGCAGGGTCTTCTCCGCGGCCTGCATCCAGCGGTCGTACGAGAAGTGCTCGCGCCAGCCGTCGAAGCGGCCGCCGTCCTCGTAGACGGCGCGGATGACGTCGCCGATGCGGCGGTCGCCGCGCGAGAGCAGGCCCTCGACGATGCCGGGCTTGCCGTCGTGGTAGCGGAAGCCGATGGAGCGGCCGTACTTCTTGTCCCCGCGGATCTTGTCGCGGAGCTTCGTCAGGCGGGCGTCCGTCTCCTCGGCGGAGAGCTGGGGCGCCCACTGGAACGGGGTGTGCGGCTTCGGGACGAAACCGCCGATCGACACCGTGCAGCGGATGTCGTTCTGGCCCGAGACCTCGCGGCCCTTGGCGATGACGTTGATCGCCATGTCGGCGATCTGGAGGACGTCCTCGTCGGTCTCCGTCGGCAGGCCGCACATGAAGTACAGCTTCACCTGGCGCCAGCCGTTGCCGTAGGCGGTGGCGACCGTACGGATCAGGTCCTCTTCCGAGACCATCTTGTTGATGACCTTGCGCATGCGCTCGGAGCCGCCCTCGGGGGCGAAGGTCAGGCCGGAGCGGCGCCCGTTGCGGGTGAGCTCGTTGGCCAGGTCCACGTTGAAGGCGTCCACGCGGGTCGAGGGCAGCGACAGGCCGATCTTGTCGTCCGTGTAGCGGTCCGCGAGGCCCTTGGCGATGTCCGCGATCTCGGTGTGGTCCGCGGAGGAGAGGGAGAGCAGGCCGACCTCTTCGAAGCCGGTGGCCTTCAGGCCCTTCTCCACCATTTCGCCGATGCCGGTGATGCTTCGCTCCCGCACGGGGCGCGTGATCATGCCGGCCTGGCAGAAACGGCAGCCGCGGGTGCAGCCGCGGAAGATCTCGACGGACATCCGCTCGTGGACGGTCTCGGCGAGCGGGACCAGCGGCTGCTTGGGGTAGGGCCACTCGTCGAGGTCCATGACGGTGTGCTTGGAGACGCGCCACGGCACACCGGAGCGGTTCGGCACGACACGGCCGATGCGGCCGTCCTCCAGGTACTCCACGTCGTAGAAGCCCGGGATGTAGACGCTGCCGGTCTTCGCGAGGCGCAGCAGCACCTCCTCGCGGCCGCCCGGACGGCCTTCGGCCTTCCAGGTGCGGATGATCTCGGTCATGTCGAGGACGGCCTGCTCGCCGTCGCCGATGATGGCCGCGTCGATGAACTCCGCGATCGGCTCGGGGTTGAAGGCCGCGTGGCCGCCCGCGAGGACGATGGGGTGGTCGACCGTGCGGTTCTTGGACTCCAGGGGGATGCCCGCGAGGTCCAGGGCCGTGAGCATGTTGGTGTAGCCCAGCTCCGTGGAGAAGGACAGGCCGAACACGTCGAAGGCGGAGACCGGGCGGTGGCTGTCCACCGTGAACTGCGGCACCTTGTGCTCGCGCATCAGGGCTTCGAGGTCCGGCCACACCGAGTAGGTGCGCTCGGCCAGGACGCCCTCGCGCTCGTTCAGTACCTCGTAGAGGATCATGACGCCCTGGTTGGGCAGGCCCACCTCGTACGCGTCCGGGTACATGAGCGCCCAGCGGACGTCACACGACTCCCACGGCTTCACGGTGGAGTTGAGCTCACCACCGACGTACTGGATGGGCTTCTGCACATGCGGGAGCAGAGCTTCGAGCTGTGGGAAGACCGACTCGGACATCACGCGACTTTCGTGAAGCGGGCAGGGGGCGACTCTCAAGCGTACCCCGAGGCCCGGACCCCCCTTCCCCACGTGATCACTTCAGGTGGGTCCGTGACCGGCGGCGGGCGGCCTTGGCCCAGATGGCCGGAAGGCGGTGTTCGAGGCGGGCGGACAGGCCTTCCTCGCGGGCGTAGAGCAGGCCCCAGGTGAAGGAGGGCTCCTGCGCGTCGGCCGCCTGGGCGCCGAGGCCGAGCAGGGCCTCGCGGGCGACGACCCCGTCGCGGTGGTCGCCGAGCAGGGACTGCACGGACTTGGCGGCCTTGGCCAGGCGGCGGGCGGGCTTGCCGAGGGCGGGGGCGGCCGCCTCGGCGGCGTAGCGGGCGCGCTTGGCGGCCTTGCGGGCCTCGTGGAGGGCCAGGTTCCGTTCCTCGCCCGGGTCCAGGGCGAGGGCCCCGGCGACCCGGTCGGCGAGCCGGTCCCAGTCGCGCAGGACGGCCTTGGGCAGCTGCCGGGTGGCGGGGCGGGCGGCTGCGGGGCGCAGGGGCGGGGCGGTGAGCAGGGCGTCGACGGAGTCGAGGAGGGCCAGGTAGCGGTCGCTGTCGAGGGCGGCGACCGCGCGGCGGCGGGTGCGCTTGCGGCGGAGGGCGTTCCAGGTGCGGAGCCGGTCGCGGACGGGGCCCAGGAGCAGGTCGGGCGGGAGTTCCCCGAGCCGGGTGCGCAGCAGTTCCAGGAGGACTTCGCGGTCGCGGTCGGCGCCGAGTTCGGCGCCGAGCCAGCGCAGCTCGTCGCGGACGGGGTCGGTGGCGGTGCGGTCGAGGATCTTGCGGTGGGTGGCGAGGGCGCTGCGCAGCCGTCGGGTGGCGACGCGCATCTGGTGGACGGAGTCGGGCAGGTCGCGGCGTACGGCGGGGTCCTGGGCGATGAGGGCGTCGCGCTGTTCGCGCAGGTACGCGAGGACGTGCGCGCCGGCCGTCCCGTCGGCGGGGCCGGGGGCGGGGCGGGCGGGGGGCGGGGCGCCGGTCTCGGCGAGGGCGCGGGCGAGCTTCGAGGGGGCGTCGGAGACGTGCAGGCCGGCCTCGGCGAAGCGGTCGCCGACGGCGTCGAGGAGGGCGGGGTCGCCTCCGTCGGCGAGTTCCACCTCGACCTCGGTCCAGGCGGTGGCGGCCTCGCCGCGTTCGGCGCGGACGGAGTCGGTGCACAGCTGTGCGAGGAGGTTGCCGTCGCCGTCGAGGAGGTCGTCGGTGTGGCGTTCGGAGTACAGCCGGACCTGGGGTTCCAGGCCGGTGCGCCGGGTCCGGGAGCGGACGAGGGCGGCGAGCTCGGGCGGGAGGGTGTCGGAGAGGGGGGCGCGGACCTCGTCGCGGACGCCGGGGGCGACGGGCAGTTTGAGGTGCCAGCCGGCGTCCTCGCCGCCGGTGCGGCGGCGCAGGGTGAGGCCGTCGGCGGCGAGTGCCTGGCCGGGGGTGTCGTAGTAGACGGCGTCGAGGCGGGCGGTGCCCCGGTCGCGGACGGCGGCGATCCCGGCGGTCCCGGTCAGGTCGGGCACGCGTCGGCGGGCGGCGCCGGGCTTGCGGGCCTGCTTGGCCCGTTTCCCGTGCGCCGGCTTTTCGTCCGCCGGCTTCCCGTGACTCCCGGTGAACTCGAATTTCCGCTCGACCTCGCGCTGGGTGTCCGCCATGCATCGAATCTAGTCCCGGTGCCGGGCCGGCGGCAGGCCGCTGAGCGCACTGCGGCGCGAAGCGGCCCGCGCACCGCCCGGATCAGGCCGACATCGGGCGTTGCACCCTTATCGACTGGAGCAGTCCGACCGCCACCCAGACGGCGAACATGGAGGAGCCTCCGTAGGAGACGAACGGCAGCGGGAGTCCGGCGACGGGCATGATGCCGAGGGTCATCCCGATGTTCTCGAAGGCCTGGAAGGCGAACCAGGCGATGATCCCGGCGCACACGACGGTCCCGTACAGCTCGGGGGTCTCGCGGGCGATCACGCAGGCCCGCCACAGGATGACGCCCAGCAGGACCAGGATCAGCCCGGCCCCGACGAAGCCGAGCTCCTCGCCCGCGACCGTGAAGACGAAGTCGGTCTGCTGTTCGGGGACGAACTGGCCGGTGGTCTGGGAGCCCTTGAAGAGTCCGGAGCCGAGGAGGCCGCCGGAGCCGATGGCGATGCGTGCCTGGTTGGTGTTGTAGCCGACGCCGGCGGGGTCGAGCTCGGGGTTGGCGAAGGCGGCGAACCGGTTGATCTGGTACTCGTCGAGGACGCCGAGCTGCCAGATCAGGATGGCTCCGGCGGCGCCGGAGGCGAGCAGGCCGACGACCCAGCGGTTGGAGGCGCCGGAGGCGAGCAGGACGCCGAGCACGATGATGACCATGACCATGACGGAGCCGAGGTCGGGCATCAGCATGACGATGCCCATGGGGGCGGCGGCCAGGCACAGGGCCTTGACCACGGTGCGGTGGTCGGGGTGTTCGAGGTCGCCGGCGTCGACGCGGGCGGCGAGCAGCATGGCCATGCCCAGGATGATGGTGATCTTGACGAACTCGCCGGGCTGGAGGGAGAACCCGCCGCCGATGACGATCCAGGCGTGGGCGCCGTTGATGGTCGAGCCGAGCGGGGTGAGGACGGCCAGGACGAGCACCAGGGAGAGCCCGTAGAGGATCGGCACGGCTCCGCGCAGGGTGCGGTGGCCCAGCCAGATGGTGCCGATCATCAGGACGAGGCCGATGCCGGTGTTCATGGCGTGCCGGGTCAGGAAGTAGTACGGGTCTCCCTGGTTGAGGGTGGTGCGGTTGCGGGTGGCCGACCACACGAGCAGGGCGCCGAGGAAGGACAGCGCGAGAGCGGAGAGCAGTATCGGCCAGTCGAGCCGGCGCAGGATCGAGTCCCGTGAGGTCAGCCTGGCGACGGGGCCGCGCTCGGGCGCGTACCGGGAGACGGAGAACTTGTTGGCGGTCTGCATCGGGCCTCAGTCCTGCTTGTGCGCGGGCGGGGCCGGGGGGCCGGCGAGCGCGGGCGGCGCGTCCTCGGGGGACGGCGGCACGTAGGGCCGGACCTCGGGGGCGTCGATGGAGCCGTCCGGCTGGATGGTGGGCAGGTTGGCCTCGGGCTTGAGCAGCAGGGCCTTGCTCGTGTCCTGCTTGCCGGCCATGTCGAGGCCGTAGAGGGCGTTGTAGATGTTGCGCACGGCGGGGCCGGAGGCGCCGGAGCCGGTGCCGCCCTGGGAGATCGTCATGACGATGGTGTAGTCGTCGGTGTAGGTGGCGAACCAGGAGGTCGTCTGCTTGCCGTAGACCTCGGCGGTGCCGGTCTTGGCGTGCATGGGGATCTGCTTCTGCGGCCAGCCGCCGAAGCGCCAGGCGGCGGTGCCGCGGGTGGCGACGCCCTCCAGTGCTTCGCTTATCTGCTGCCGGGTCTTCTCGTCCATGGGCAGCTTGCCGTGGGCCTGGGGCTTGATCTCCTCGACCTTCTTGCCGTCGGCGCTGATGACGGCCTTGCCGATGGTCGGGTTCCACATGGTGCCGCCGTTGGAGATGGCCGCGTAGATGGTGGCCATCTGGATCGGGGTGACGAGGGTGTCGCCCTGGCCGATGGAGTAGTTGACGGCGTCACCGGCGCGCATGAGGTTGCCTTCGAGGCAGTTCTCGTAGGAGAGCAGCTCGACGTAGGTGCCGCCCTTCTTGCCGGTCTTGCACCACTGGTCCTTGTTGGCCTCCCAGAACCGCTGCTTCCAGGCGCGGTCGGGGACGCGGCCCTTCTCCTCGCCGGGCAGGTCGACGTGGGTCTCGGAGCCGAGGCCGAACTGGTGGGCGGTCTTGTAGAAGATCTCCGCGGGGTTCTTCACGGGGTGCAGCCCGCCGTCCTTGAGCCACTGCTGGTGGCCGAGGGCGTAGAAGACGGTGTCGCAGGAGACCTCCAGGGCCTGGCCGAGGGTGATGCTGCCGTGGCCCTGGGACTCGAAGTTCTTGAAGACCTGTCCGCCGATGGAGTAGGAGCTGGGGCAGGGGTAGCTGCCGTCGAAGGCGTATCCGGCGTTGACGGCGGCGGTGGTCGGGATGACCTTGAAGATGGAGCCGGGGGCGGCCTGGCCCTGGATCGCCCGGTTCATCAGCGGGACGTTGGACTCCTTGGCGGTGAGCTTGGCGTAGTCCTTGCCGGAGATCCCGCCGACCCAGACGTTGGGGTCGTAGGTGGGGTTGGAGGCCATGGCCACGACCCGGCCGGTCTTGGACTCCAGGACGACGACGGCTCCGGCGTCGGCCTTGTAGGGGACGCCGGTGTTGCGGTCGATCTGCTTGCGGGCCTCGACCATGGCGGCGTTCAGCTCGTACTCGACGACGCCCTGGACGCGGGCGTCGATGCTGGTGACGAGGTTGGCGCCGGGGACCGTGGGGTCGTTCTCGGCCTCGCCGATGACGCGGCCGAGGTTGTCGACCTCGTAGCGGGTGACGCCGGACTTGCCGCGCAGCTGCTTGTCGTAGGTGCGTTCCAGGCCGAAGCGGCCGACCTGGTCGGAGCGCAGGAACGGCGAGTTGGTGTTCTTGGCCTTGATGATCTCGTCGTCGGTGACCGGGGAGAGGTAGCCGAGGACCTGGCCGGTGTTGGCGCCGCCGGGGGCCGGGTAGCGGCGTACGGCGGTGGGTTCGGCGGTGATGCCGGGGAAGTCCTCGGGGCGTTCGCGGATCTGGAGGGCCTGCTGGGTGGTGGCTTCCAGGGTGACCGGGATCGGCTGGTACGGGGAGCCGTTCCAGCAGGGCTGGGGGGTCTTGGAGTCGCAGAGGCGGACCTTGTCCATGACGTCCTGCGGCTTCATGTCCAGCACCCCGGCGAGCCGGGTCAGGACGCCCTTGCCCTTGTCCTTTATCTTCATCAGCTCGGTGCGGCTGGCGGAGACGACGAGGCGGGTCTCGTTGTCGGCGAGCGGGACCCCGCGGGCGTCGAGGATGGAACCGCGCACGGCGGGCTGGACGACCTGCTGGACGTGGTTGTTCTTGGCCTCGTCGGAGTATTCCTTGCCGTTGCGGATCTGGAGGTACCACAGCCGCCCGCCGAGGGTGAGCAGCAGCGAGAAGACGAGCACCTGGAGGATGACGAGCCGGATCTGCACCCGGGGGGTGCGTCCGGTCTCCGGAATGTTGGTCACTACTGCTCCCCCGTCACAGCTTCCTGACGCTCTTCACGCCTTTGACACCCTTGACGCCCTTGACGCCCTTTATGCGGCCGGCCCGGTTGGCGCGGCCCCGCGCGGTCATCATCCGCAGGCCGCCGCGCTGACTGCCGATGCGCAGGCCGGTGCCGCCGGCCAGCCAGCCGGAGGCGACGTCCTTGCCCTGCGCGGGGCCGCCGTTGGCCTCGACGGCCATCGGGTCGTTCTCGGCCCGGCGGGCCAGGGCCATGATGAACGGCACGGTGAACGGTGCGAGCAGCAGGTCGTAGAGGGTCGCGGTGAACAGCAGCCCGACCAGGCCGACGTGGCGGGCGGCGGTGTCGCCGACGAGGGCGCCGACGCCCGCGTAGAGGAGGGTGGAGACGATCGCGGCGGCGACGACGGTCAGCATCGGCCCCCAGGCGGAGCGGAAGCGGCCGTTGTCGGGGCGGACGAGTCCCACGAGGTAGCCGATGAGGCACAGGACGAGGGCGTACCGTCCGGCGGCGTGGTCGGCGGGCGGGGCCAGGTCGGTGAGCAGGCCGGCGGCGAAGCCGATGAGGGCTCCGCTGACGTGCCCGTAGACCAGGGCGAGGGCGACGACGGTCAGCAGGACGAGGTCGGGGACGGCTCCGGGCAGCTGGAGCCGGCCGAGGACGGTGACCTGGAGGACGAGGGCGACGGAGACGAGCGAGCCCGCGAGCAGGATCCGGTTGAAGCGCATGGCGGTCAGCTCCTACTCGTCGGCCGGCTTGCCGGAGACGCTGACGGAGGGCGACGGGGTGACCGTGACGGTGACCGTCGGCGTGGGCTTGGGCGGCTCGGGCTTGGGGGGCAGGACGGCGTCGCGGGGGTCCTCGCGCGGGGGCATGACGACGACTCCGACGATGTCCAGGCGGGAGAAGCCGACGAACGGGCGGACCCACACGGTGCGGGTCAGGTCGCCGCGCGAGGGGTCGACCTTGACGACCTCGCCGATCGGGACCCCTGGGACGAAGGGCTTGTTGGCGCGGGAGCCGAAGGTGACGAGCCGGTCGCCGGGGTTGATCTTGGCGCGGCCGTTGAGCATCTGGACGGAGAGGTCGCGGTCGCCCTGGCCGGTGGCGAAGCCGAGTTCGCCGGTCTTCTCCAGACGGGTGCCGACGGTGAAGCCGGGGTCGTTGGCGAGGACGACGGTGGCGGTGTCGGGGCCGACGGTGGCGACGCGGCCGACGAGTCCGTCCCCGTTGAGGACGGTCATGTCGCGCTCGATGCCGTCCTTGCTGCCCGCGTCGATGGTGACGGTCCAGGAGAAGCCCTGGGCCGCTCCTATCCCGATGACCTCGGCGCCCTTGATGCCGTACTGGCCTGCGCCGGCCCGCTTGAGCATCTCGTCGAGCTCGTGGATGCGGCTGCGGTTGCGGTCGTCGCTGCCGAGCCTGGTCTTCAGGGCGGTGTTCTCGCGCTCCAGGGTCGTGATCCGGTTGTGGCGCTCGTCGGAGTCGCGGACGGCCCCTATGGCGTTGGCGACCGGGTCCACGGCGGTCGCGACGCCCTTCTCGACGGGGCCGAAGACGGCGGCGGCGGCCCGCCGGGCGCCGTCGACCGGCGAAGCCTCTCCCGCCCTGATGTCCACCGTGATCAGCGCGAACGCGATGGCGATCAGCAGCACCAGGAGCAGCCGGCTCTCTCGTGTGTCCCTCACGTGCGGCGGCCGTGCCTTCCTCGTAGAAACTCGTGCGGCGGAACCGTTCCGGCGGAGCCGGGGCTGCACCGGACTGTGCCTGTATATCAACGATCCGCCGCACGGGTGCGGCAGCACCCGTACGGCGGATCCTTGTGTTCCACATGCCCCGTTACGGGGATTTGATCACCGCCGGGGCTGGGCGTCCAGGACCTGCTGGAGGGCCTCGAACTCCTCGACGCACTTGCCGGAGCCGAGGGCGACGGAGTCGAGCGGGTCCTCGGCGATGTGGATCGGCATGCCGGTCTCCCGGCGCAGCCGCTCGTCGAGGCCGCGCAGCAGGGCGCCGCCGCCGGTGAGCACGATGCCGCGGTCCATGATGTCGCCGGAGAGCTCCGGCGGGCACTTGTCGAGGGTCGTCTTGACGGCGTCGACGATGGCGTTGACGGGCTCCTCGATGGCCTTGCGCACCTCGGCCGCGGAGATGACCACGGTCTTGGGGAGGCCCGAGACCAGGTCGCGGCCGCGGATCTCGGTGTGCTCGTCCTTGTCGAGGTCGTACGCCGACCCGATGGTGATCTTGATCTGCTCGGCGGTGCGCTCGCCGAGGAGGAGCGAGTACTCCTTCTTGATGTGCTGGATGATCGCGTTGTCCAGCTCGTCGCCGGCCACCCGGATGGACTGTGCCGTGACGATTCCGCCGAGGGAGATGACGGCGACCTCGGTGGTGCCGCCGCCGATGTCCACGACCATGTTGCCGGTGGCCTCGTGGACGGGCAGGCCCGAGCCGATGGCGGCGGCCATGGGCTCCTCGATGATGTGCACCTGGCGGGCGCCGGCCTGCGTGGACGCCTCGATGACGGCGCGGCGCTCCACTCCGGTGATACCGGAGGGCACGCAGACCACCACGCGCGGGCGCGCCAGGTAGCGACGCTTGTGGATCTTGAGGATGAAGTACCGGAGCATCCGCTCGGTGATCTCGAAGTCGGCGATCACGCCGTCCTTGAGGGGGCGTACGGCGACGATGTTGCCGGGCGTCCGGCCGATCATCTTCTTCGCCTCGGAGCCGACCGCCAGGATGCCACCGGTGTTCGTGTTGATGGCGACCACGGACGGCTCGTTCAGGACGATTCCCCGGCCCCTCACGTACACCAGCGTGTTGGCGGTCCCGAGGTCGATCGCCATGTCACGGCCGATGAACGACATGTTGTTCCCCTTGTTCCCCATGAGGAGCGTCTGGCCTTCCAGTTGATAGCGGCTGCTGTCAGGTCGGCGAGGTGGGTGTGTGGGTGGAGGCCCCATCGTAGTGCCGCAGGTACGGACATCGCGCGACGGGACTCCGGCAATCCCGCCGGAACGGATACCCGCCCCCTTAGTGGTGACGTCGTGTCCTGTCCATGCGTTCCCGGGTAGCGCCCGCAATACCGAAGGGCGACCGAAATTACTTCGGTCGCCCCAGGTCATGAGCGCTATTTGGCTGATGTCACGTCAGGAAAGAGTGCTCGCGGCCGCTCAGAGAGCGGGGAAGAACAGCTTCAGCTCGCGCTCCGCGGACTCCTCGGAATCCGAGGCGTGGATCAGGTTCTCCCGGGTGATGGAGCCGAAGTCGCCCCGGATGGATCCGGGCGCGGCGGCGATCGGATCGGTGGGTCCGGCCAGCTGGCGGACACCCTCGATCACGCGTTCCCCTTCCACCACGAGGACGACGACCGGGCCGCTCGCCATGAAGCCCATGAGGGGCTCGTAGAAGGGCTTGCCCTTGTGCTCCCCGTAGTGCGTCTCCAGGGTCTCCTGGTCCAGCGTGCGCAGCTCCAGCGCCGGAATGGTCCAGCCGGCCTTCCGCTCGATCCGGCCGATGATCTCGCCGATCAGGCCACGACGGACGGCGTCCGGCTTGAGGATGACGAGCGTGCGCTGGGTCATGTTCCAACTCCTTGCGGCATACGGGTGCGGTGGGACGAATCTACAGGGCCGTTACGGGGACCCGTCACGCAGCGTCAGCCTCCGCCTGGCGGGCGGCCCAGCTCGCCTTGATCGCGTCGATCCGCCGGCCGTAGTGCACCGAGCACCACCACAGGCCCGCGAAGACCGCGCCCAGGAAGAACATCGTCGGGACCACGAAACCGCTCGCGATCAGGCCGATCTGCAGCGCCCAGCCGAGCTCCACCGCACCGCGGCGCGACAGCATCCCGCACAGCAGCACCGACAGCAGCATCGTCACGCCGCAGACCGTCCACACCTCGGCCTGGGTCAGGTCCGGGTCCTTCATGGCCACCAGGCCCGCGAAGCCGACGACGAAGAATTCACCGATCAGCGTGCTCGCGCAGAGCGTGCGCATCGATCCTCAGCCCCTCTTGAACAGCAGGCGCGCCTCGCCCACCGTGATCACGGAACCGGTCACGAGGACCCCGGCCCCTCCGTACTCGGCCTCTTCCTCCGCGAGCGTGACGGCCGCCTCCAGGGCGTCGTCCAGCCGCGGCTCCACCTGCACCCGGTCGGGGCCGAAGACCTCGACCGCGATCGCGGCCAGCTCGTCGGCGCCCATGGCGCGGTGGCTGGTGTTCTCGGTGACCACGACCTCCGCGAAGATCGGCTCGAAGGCCTCGAAGACGCCCTTGACGTCCTTGCCCTCGCTCGCCGCCACCACGCCGATCAGCCGGCTGAAGCCGAAGGCCTCGGTGACGGCCTCAGCGGTGACCTGCGCGCCCGCCGGGTTGTGCGCGGCGTCCAGGATCACCGTCGGGCTGCGGCGCACGACCTCCATGCGGCCCGGCGACGTCACCGAGGCGAAGGCCTGCCGCACCGTGTCCGCGTCCAGCTCCCGCGCCTGCTGCCCGCCGACGCCGAAGAAGGCCTCGACGGCGGCCAGGGCGACCGCCGCGTTGTGCGCCATGTGGGCGCCGTACAGCGGCAGGAAGATGTTGTCGTACTCGCCGCCCATCCCGCGCAGGGTCAGCATCTGGCCGCCGACCGCCACCTCGCGGGAGACCACGCCGAACTCCATGCCCTCGCGGGCCACGGTCGCGTCGACCTCGACGGCGCGCTTCAGCAGCACCTGCGCCGCGTCCACCGGCTGCTGCGCCAGGATCACCGTGGCGTCCTGCTTGATGACGCCGCCCTTCTCCTGGGCGATCTCACCGGGCGTGGAGCCCAGCCGGTCCGTGTGGTCCAGGCTGATCGGGGTGATCACCGCGACCGAGGCGTCGATCACGTTCGTGGCGTCCCAGGTACCGCCCATGCCGACCTCGATCACGGCCGCGTCCACGGGCGCGTCCGCGAAGGCCGCGTACGCCATGCCCGTGAGGACCTCGAAGAAGGACAGCCGGAAGTCCTCGGAGGCGTCGACCATCTCCACGTACGGCTTGATGTCGTGGTAGGTCTCGATGAAACGCTCGGCGCTGATCGGCGCCCCGTCCAGGCTGATCCGCTCGGTGACGGACTGGACGTGCGGGCTGGTGTAGCGGCCGGTGCGCAGCTCGAAGGCGTTCAGCAGGGCCTCGATCATGCGGGCCGTGCTGGTCTTGCCGTTCGTACCGGTGACGTGGATGGTCGGGTAGGCGCGCTGGGGCTGGCCCAGGACGTCCATCAGCGCCTCGATGCGGCTGACGGACGGGTCCAGCTTGGTCTCGCCCCAGCGGGTGGACAGCTCCTGCTCCACCTCCAGCAGCGCCTTGGCCACCTCGGGGTCCTCGGGGCGGGCGGGCACCGGGTCGCCCGTGGGCGGTCCTGCCTGGGCGCGCAGGGTGCGGCTGCCGGCCTCGATCACCGCCAGGTCGGGGTCGCGGTCTGACTCTTCCGCCACTATCTGGTCGAACTCGTCGAACGTACCGTCGCGGTCGCGGTCGGGGCCCTCGGGCTGCTGCTCACTCACAGCCCCAGTCTACGGACGCGGGCCCGGAGGACTTTCGGCCCGGCCGTTTCGGGACCTTCGGCGGCGAAAGCGACCGGATCGTTATGAAAGTCTTGCGGACGGGAGATTGGGGAACAAATGCCGCAGGCCAGTACCGACAAGACCGCCTCCAGCCGCGACATAGGCATAGATCTGGGGACCGCGAACACCCTCGTCTACGCCCGCGGACACGGGATCGTGCTCAATGAGCCGTCCGTGGTCGCGGTCAAGGCCGGCACGACCACCGCCCTCGCCGTCGGCGCGGAGGCCAAGGAGACCATCGGCCGCACCCCGGGCTCCATCACCGCGATCCGCCCCCTCAAGGACGGGGTGATCTGCGACTACGAGGCCGCCGAGGAGATGATCCGGCACTTCGTCCGCAAGGCGGTCCCCGGCCGGCGGCCCCGCACCCGCATGGTGATCTGCGTACCGTCCGGGGTCACCCCGGTCGAACGGCGGGCCATCGTCCACGCCTCGACCCGGGCCGGCGCCAGGAGCGTCCACCTGATCGAGGAGCCGATGGCGGCCGCGATCGGCGCCGGGCTGCCGGTGGCCGAGCCGCGCGGCTCGATGGTCGTGGACATCGGCGGCGGCACCTCCGAGGTGGCCGTCATCTCCCTCGGCGGGATCGTCACCTCGCAGTCCCTGCGCATCGGCGGGGACCGGCTCGACGCCTCGATCATGGACTACGTGCGCAAGGAGCACTCCCTGCTGATCGGCGAGCGCACCGCCGAGGACGTCAAGGTCGCCATCGGCTCGGCCTGGCCCGTCCCCGAGCGGCCGGAGCTGGAGACCCGCACCTTCACCGTGCGGGGCCGGGAGAGGGTCGGCGGCATGCCCAAGACCCTGGAGCTGACCGCGACCGATGTACGGGCCGCGCTGGACGAGCCGGTCGAGGCGATCATCGCCGCCGTCCGCGCCACCCTGGAGGAATGCCCGCCCGAGCTGTCGGGCGACGTCATGGAGCACGGCATCGTGCTCACCGGCGGCGGCGCGCTGCTGCCCGGCCTGGACCTGCGCATGGCCTCCGCGACCGGTATCCCGGTCTTCGTCGCGGACGCGCCCCTGGACTGCGTGGCCCTCGGCTCGGGCCGCTGCGTCGAGGACCTCGACACCCTGGGCTCCCTGCTGTCCCCGGCGAAGGCCTGACGGGCCCTCCGGCGGGGTCAGCCGCGCGGCAGGGTCGCGACGACCTCGTACGCGTCCTCGCCCCGGCGGGCCGTCAGCGTCCCGCCCAGGCTGCGGACGCGCTCGGCCATGCTCGCCGTGCCCGACCCGGCCGAGACCGGCGCCCGGCCCGGGGTGCGGGCCGGGAGGGCGTTGCTGACGGAGATCCTCAGGTGCGGGCCGTCCGTCCGGACCGACACCTCGATGGTCTCGCCCTGCGCGTGCTTGGCCGCGTTCGTCAGGCACTCCTGCACCACCCGGTAGACCGCCGCCTGCCGCAGCGGGGACAGCGCGTGCGCCTGCGGGTCCATCGTCAGCCGGACCGGCGAACCGGCCCGCCCGCTCTCCTCCGCCAGCGCCGCCAGCCCCTCCACCCCGGGGGTCGCCGCCCGCTCGCCGCGCTGCACGATGATCTCGTTCAGCACCAGGTGGGCCCGCCGGGCCGTGTCGGACAGCTCTTCGAAGTCCTTCGCGTACGGGGTCTCGCGCGCCCGCATCGACAGCACCTCGGAGCGCACGGTCAGCAGGGTCAGCTCGCGCCCGACGAAGTCGTGGACGTCGCGGGCGACGGAGGTCCGCTCCTCCTGGACGGCGTTCAGCACGGCCGCCTCGGCCCGCCGGGCCTCCAGTTCGCGCACCAGGTCGTGCCGGTAGGCAGCGACGCCGACGGCCGAGGCGAGCACCCCGATGGGCACGATCAGGCTGAGGAAGGAGCTGAGGGTCGCCGCCTTCGGCTCGGGCCAGCCCGGCAGGCAGAACACGCCGAGCGCGAAGGCGACGTAGCCGGTGGTGGCGAGGACCGCGGCCCGGCGGCCCCGGTTGCGGCCGACGGAGTACAGGGCGAACTGGATCAGCGTCAGCTCGTGCAGCCAGCCGATGAACAGCAGGGCGGTGAGGTACGCCGCCCAGGGCATCCGGCGCCGCACCAGCAGGCTCGTACAGCCGGCCGTGAGTACCAGGGCGGCCTGCCAGCCGTTGAGCGAGTTGTCGGCGGCGGCCAGGCCCGGCAGGTCCAGCGCCATCAGGCCCAGACAGCTCAGCGCGGCGAGGGCGTCCTGCGCCCGGGGCGAGGCGCCCCAGCCCTCGGCGAGCCGGCGCCCGGAGGCCACGGCCCGGTTCCATGCCGGGACGGAGGGCTTCAGGTGCATGCCCCCCATCATGCGTGGTCCGTGCCCGGGATCGACTCAGCCTTTCGGACATATCAAGTGATAAACGGCACTCGGGGTAGGGGCGTACGTCCCGCCCCGGCACGCAAAAGGCCCCCGCCGGGGGCGGGGGCCTTTCTCGCGATGCGCTGCCGGCTAGGCGGCGGGCAGGGCGTCCAGCTGGGCCTGGATCCGGGCGATGTCCGCCTCGGCCTTGGCCAGACGGCCCTTGATCTTGTCCACGACGTTGTCGGGGGCCTTGGCCAGGAAGGCCTCGTTCCCGAGCTTCGCCTCGGCCTGCTGCTTCTCCTTCTCGGCGGCGCCGAGGTCCTTGGAGAGGCGCTTGCGCTCGGCGGCCACGTCGATGGTGCCGGACAGGTCGAGGGCGACCGTGGCGCCGGCGACCGGCAGGGTGGCGGTGGCGCTGAAGCCCTCGCCCTCCGGCTGGAGGCGCAGCAGCTGACGGATGGCACCCTCGTGCGCGGCCAGCGGCGTACCGGCCAGGTCCAGGCGGGCCGGGACCTTCTGACCGGGCTGCAGACCCTGGTCGGCGCGGAACCGGCGGACCTCGGTGACGACGGCCTGGAGGTTCTCGATCTCCGCCTCGGCGGCCTCGTCGCGGAAGCCGCTGTCGGTCGGCCACTCGGCGATCACGATGGACTCGCGGCCCGTGAGGGTGGTCCACAGGGTCTCGGTGACGAACGGGACGACCGGGTGCAGCAGGCGCATCAGGACGTCCAGGACCTCGCCGAGGACGCGGCCGGAGGCCTTGGCGCCCTCGCCACCGGCGAAGAACGTGGTCTTCGACAGCTCGACGTACCAGTCGAACACCTCGTCCCACGCGAAGTGGTACAGGGCGTCCGCGAGCTTGGCGAACTGGTAGTCCTCGTAGAAGGCGTCGACCTCGGCCACCGTCTTGTTCAGGCGGGAGAGGATCCAGCGGTCGGTGGCCGACAGCTGTTCGGCCGGCGGCAGCTCGCCCTCGATCGTCGCGCCGTTCATCAGCGCGAAGCGCGTGGCGTTCCAGATCTTGTTGGCGAAGTTGCGGGAGGCCTGGACCCAGTCCTCGCCGATCGGCACGTCGATGCCCGGGTTGGCGCCCTTGGCCAGCGTGAAGCGGACCGCGTCGGAGCCGTACTTGTCCATCCAGTCCAGCGGGTTGACCGCGTTGCCGAAGGACTTCGACATCTTCTTGCCGAACTGGTCGCGGACCATGCCGTGCAGGGCGATGGTGTGGAACGGCGGGGTGCCGTCCATCGCGTACAGGCCGAACATCATCATCCGGGCGACCCAGAAGAAGAGGATGTCGTAGCCGGTGACCAGGACGGAGTTCGGGTAGAACTTCGCCAGGCTCTCGGTCTGCTGCGGCCAGCCGAGGGTGGAGAACGGCCACAGGCCCGAGGAGAACCACGTGTCGAGCACGTCGGTGTCCTGGTGCCAGCCCTCGCCGGCCGGCGGCTGCTCGTCCGGTCCGACGCAGACGACCTCGCCGCCCGGGCCGTACCAGACGGGGATGCGGTGGCCCCACCACAGCTGGCGCGAGATGCACCAGTCGTGGAGGTTGTCGACCCAGTCGAAGTACCGCTTCTCCATCTCCTGCGGGTGGATCTTGACCTTGCCGTCGCGGACCGCGTCACCGGCGGCCTTGGCGAGCGGGCCGACCTTGACCCACCACTGCATCGACAGGCGCGGCTCGATGGTGGTCTTGCAGCGCGAGCAGTGGCCCACGGAGTGGACGTACGGGCGCTTCTCGGCGACGATCCGGCCCTCGGCGCGCAGCGCGGCGACGATGGCGGAACGGGCCTCCAGGCGGTCCAGGCCCTGGAAGGGGCCGTGCGCGGTGATGACCGCGCGCTCGTCCATGACGGCGAGGTTGGGCAGGTTGTGGCGCTGGCCGATCTCGAAGTCGTTCGGGTCGTGCGCCGGGGTCACCTTGACGGCGCCGGTGCCGAACTCCGGGTCGACGTGCGTGTCGGCGACGACCGGGATGCTGCGGTCGGTCAGCGGCAGCTTGATCTCGCGGCCGACGAGGTGCTTGTAGCGCTCGTCGTCCGGGTGGACGGCCACGGCGGTGTCGCCGAGCATCGTCTCGGCGCGGGTGGTCGCCACGACGAGGGAGTCCTCGCCCTCGCCGTACCGGATGGAGACGAGCTCGCCGTCGTCGTCCTGGTACTCGACCTCGATGTCCGAGATCGCGGTCAGGCAGCGCGGGCACCAGTTGATGATGCGCTCGGCGCGGTAGATCAGCTCGTCGTCGTAGAGCTTCTTGAAGATGGTCTGGACGGCCTGGGACAGGCCCTCGTCCATCGTGAAGCGCTCGCGGGACCAGTCGACGCCGTCGCCGAGGCGGCGCATCTGGCCGGAGATCTGGCCGCCGGACTCGGCCTTCCACTGCCAGACGCGCTCGACGAACGCCTCGCGGCCCAGGTCGTGGCGGGACTTGCCCTCCTTGGCGAGCTCGCGCTCGACGACGTTCTGGGTGGCGATGCCGGCGTGGTCCATGCCGGGCTGCCACAGGGTCTCGAAGCCCTGCATGCGCTTGCGGCGGGTGAGGGCGTCGATCAGCGTGTGCTCGAAGGCGTGGCCCAGGTGGAGCGAGCCGGTGACGTTCGGCGGCGGGATGACGATGGTGTACGCGGGCTTCTCGCTCGCGGGGTCTGCGGTGAAGTATCCACGCTCTACCCAGCGCTCGTAGAGCTTCCCCTCTACCTCGGCCGGCGCGTACTGGGTCGGCAGTTCGGAGTTGGGGGCACTGGGTGTCTGCGTGTTCTCGGTCACGGGGCACAGGATACGGCGGGTGCCGCCCGCGTCACGAATCGATACCGCAGGGGGCGGGGCGCAGGCGCGTGCGCGTCGTAGCTCGGTAACGACTGGGACCCCGATGCCCTGTCCTGGCTGCGCTTCCGCCAGGATGTGTGAAACGGATAAGCAGACCTCACAGGGGGACTCGGGATGAGTTACAACCAGCCAGGGCCGTACGGCCAGCAGCCCCAGCAGCCGGGCCCCTACGGGCAGCAGCCCCCGCAGCAGCCCAACCCGTACGGCCAGCCGGCCCCGCAGCCGGGCTACGGCTACCCCCAGCAGGCCCCGCCGCCGCCCCCGCCGCCGGCCTACCCCCAGCAGGGCGGCTACCAGCAGCCCCCGCCGCCGCCCCAGCCCGCGTACGGCTACCAGCAGCCGCAGCCCCCGCAGCAGCAGGCGTACATGCCCCCGCCGCAGCCCCCGAAGAAGTCCAAGGCGGGCCCGATCATCGCGGTGGTCGCGGTCGTGGCCGTCATCGGCGGCGCCGGCTGGTGGTTCCTGGGCTCGGGCGGCTCGGTCTCCGACGCCACGAAGGGCTACAAGCTGGTCGCGCCGGAATCGGTGGGCGAGTTCCAGAAGAACCCGAGCTACAAAGAGTCGCCCATCACCGACAAGGACAAGCAGGATGCCGAAGCGGCTGGCATCAAGAACCCGACCAAGGTGGGTATGAGCTACCTGGCCGGCGACCCCAAGACCCCGCTGACCAACAAGAACCTGAGTTTCAGCGGCTTCTACGGTGAGATCGCCGACCCGGAGAAAGCGGTCGACGGCTACTTCGCCATGGCCAAGCTGAACCTCTCCAAGACCAACGACAAGATGACGGCCGATCTCATCGGCAGCCCGAAGCAGATCACCCCGTCAGGCTTCAAGGGCGCGGTGCTCAAGTGCCAGGAGCTCAAGTACACCTCGAAGGACCCGAAGGCGACGGGCGGCATCAAGGAGTTTTCGGCACCGATCTGCATCTGGGGTGACTACAGCACCCTGGGCGTGGTCAGCGCTGGTGACACGGCCTCCGCACTGGCCGGCAAGGCCGGCTACACCCTGGAGCAGGACGCGGACCTCGCCGCGAAGATCTACAACACCGCCCGCGTCAAGGCCTGATCAGCCGGGCGCCCGGCGAGGGCATTTGCTGCCCTCGCCGGGCCCGGCTACATCACCAATCCGCCGCGTAACACGCCCCGACAGCGTCCGCGTCCCTCACCCCGATGCTGGTCAACCCGATGACACACTGAGCCCAGCGCCCAGGGTTCCAACGGTCGGCACCCGTCCTGCAGGCAGACTCCACGTTCGGGCCGACCCTGTAGCCCCTGTCGATCAGGTAGAGCTGGCAATCACCCTGATCAGCAGACGCGGGTGAAGCCACCACAATCGGCAGGGCAGCAGCGGCGAATACCACCGCCAGGACCCCTCCTGCGCGCTTCTTCTTCATGTCTCGTTCCCCTCTATAGAAGACGGCGTCGAGACAAAGTCGATCAAGGAAGCGGAAATCACGCCAAGGATCGAACGAACTACTGTCCGATTAATGGTGAAGGTCGTCCTGAATGCAAGGAGGGGCGCCCCGGGCATCCGGAGCGCCCCTTCTGCGTGCAACAGCCGTGCGGCTACGCCGACTTCTCGTGCGGGCCCTGGTCCTTCGGGACGATGCGGGGGACCAGGGTCGGGTTGACGTTCGAGCGGACCACGTCCGCCGTGATGACCACGCGGGCCACGTCCTTGCGGGACGGGACCTCGTACATCACCGACATCAGGACCTCCTCCATGATGGCGCGCAGGCCGCGCGCGCCGGTCTGGCGCAGGATGGCCTGGTCCGCGATGGCCTCCAGGGCCTCGCGCTCGAAGTCCAGTTCCACGCCGTCGAGTTCGAAGAGGCGCTGGTACTGCTTCACCAGGGCGTTGCGCGGCTCGACCAGGATCTGGAGGAGGGCCTCGCGGTCCAGGTTGTGGACCGAGGTGATGACGGGCAGACGGCCGATGAACTCGGGGATCATCCCGAACTTCACCAGGTCCTCCGGCATGACCTCCTGGAACTGGTCGCTCGCCTCGATCTCCCGCTTCGAGCGGATCGTCGCCCCGAAGCCGATGCCCTTGGCGCCCGCGCGCGACTCGATGATCTTCTCCAGGCCGGCGAAGGCGCCGCCCACGATGAAGAGCACGTTCGTCGTGTCGATCTGGATGAACTCCTGGTGCGGGTGCTTGCGGCCGCCCTGCGGCGGGACCGAGGCGGTCGTGCCTTCCAGGATCTTCAGGAGGGCCTGCTGGACGCCCTCGCCCGAGACATCGCGGGTGATCGACGGGTTCTCGCTCTTGCGGGCGACCTTGTCGATCTCGTCGATGTAGATGATCCCGGTCTCGGCCTTCTTGACGTCGTAGTCGGCCGCCTGGATCAGCTTGAGGAGGATGTTCTCCACGTCCTCGCCGACGTAGCCGGCCTCCGTCAGCGCCGTCGCGTCGGCGATGGCGAACGGGACGTTCAGCATGCGGGCCAGCGTCTGGGCCAGCAGGGTCTTGCCCGAGCCCGTGGGGCCCAGCAGCAGGATGTTGGACTTCGCGAGCTCGATCGCGTCGTCACGGCCCTGCGCGCCGCCGTTCTCGCCGGCCTGGACGCGCTTGTAGTGGTTGTACACCGCTACCGAGAGCGCCTTCTTCGCCGGCTCCTGGCCGACGACGTAGCTCTCCAGGAACTCGTAGATCTCACGGGGCTTGGGGAGTTCCTCCCACCGGACCTCGGAGGTCTCCGCGAGTTCCTCTTCGATGATCTCGTTGCAGAGGTCGATGCACTCGTCGCAGATGTACACACCGGGTCCTGCGATGAGCTTCTTCACCTGCTTCTGGCTCTTTCCGCAGAACGAGCACTTGAGCAGGTCGCCGCCGTCACCGATGCGTGCCACGAGGTGCTTCCCCTTCGCCTGGGAGACGCTTGGTTCAGCGCTCCTGGTGCCTCATATCCGACGGTACCTTGCCGGGGGCCCCGTACGGGGCCCCCTTGACGCGGTTCACATCGCAGAATCCTGCGGTGCGGCCACGCCAACTGGCGGCAAGGATCAGGCCGCGTTCATCTTGCGGGTCGAGACGATCTGGTCGATCAGCCCGTAGGCCAGCGCGTCCTCGGCCGTGAGGATCTTGTCGCGCTCGATGTCGTCGCGGATCTTCTCGATCGGCGTAGTCGAGTGCTTGGCCAGCATGCTCTCCAGCTGGTCGCGCATGCGCAGGATCTCGTTGGCCGCGATCTCCAGGTCGGAGAGCTGCTCGCGGCCGGTGCCGCCGGACGGCTGGTGGATCAGCACGCGGGCGTTCGGGAGGGCCATGCGCTTGCCCGGGGTGCCGGCGGCGAGCAGGACCGCGGCGGCGGACGCCGCCTGGCCCATGCAGACCGTCTGGATGTCGGGCTTCACGAACTGCATCGTGTCGTAGATGGCCGTCAGCGCCGTGAAGGAGCCGCCGGGGCTGTTGATGTAGATCGAGATGTCGCGGTCCGGGTCCATCGACTCCAGGCACAGCAGCTGCGCCATGACGTCGTTGGCGGAGGCGTCGTCGATCTGCACGCCGAGGAAGATCACGCGCTCTTCGAAGAGCTTCGCGTACGGGTCGTACTCGCGCACGCCCTGCGAGGTGCGCTCGACGAAGCGCGGGACGACGTAGCGGTTGTCCACCTGCGGGCCGGAGTAGAGGCCGCTCGCGGAGAAGTTGTTCTGCATCTGGGTGTTCACCATCCTGGTGGCGTTCTACGGGCTGGGGTTGCCTGGAGCGGGCCTGGGGGCGTACGAGAGCCCGTACGCCGGGCCCGGGGCGGTCAGGCCCCGGTGCCGCCGCCGCCCGGAGCGAGGGACGCGGCCGCGATGATGTCGTCGATCAGGCCGTACTCCTTGGCCTCCTCGGCGGTGAACCAGCGGTCGCGGTCGCCGTCGCGGATGATCGCCTCGACGGTCTGGCCCGAGTGGTGGGCGGTGATCTCGGCCATGCGCTGCTTGGTGCGCAGCAGGTACTGGGCCTGGATCTTGATGTCCGACGCGGTGCCGCCGATGCCGGCGGAGCCCTGGTGCATCAGGATGTCGGTGTTCGGGAGCGCGAAGCGCTTGCCCGGGGTGCCGCCGGTGAGCAGGAACTGGCCCATGGAGGCGGCCATGCCCATGCCGATGGTGACGACGTCGTTCGGGATGAACTGCATGGTGTCGTAGATCGCCATGCCGGCCGTCACGGAGCCACCGGGGCTGTTGATGTACAGGTAGATGTCCTTGTCCGGGTCCGCGGCCAGGAGCAGGAGCTGCGCCGTGATCTTGTTGGCGATCTCGTCGTCGACCTGCTGGCCGAGGAAGATGATGCGCTCGCCGAGCAGCCGGTTGTAGACATGGTCGCCGAGGCCGCCACCGATGGACGGCTCACCCGCGGCGTAAGGCTTCAGATTCGTCACGTATCCACCTGCTCGTCTCCGACGGCCACATGCCGTCTCAGCGTCTCGTTCTGGGGCGCGGACCGGCCGGTGGTGCGATGCCCCGCCGGCTCCGGGTACTCCCGTGCCCTCGTATTCATGGACCCTAACGCGCAGGTCGGACAACGCCATCCCGCTTCCCGAACTGTTCGCTCGGAGCGCAAGGTCCCGAGGGCCTTCCGAGGGGGTGCGGAAGGGCCCGGACGCGGCTGCGTCCGGGCCCTTCGCGGCACTGCTCAGCGGGCTTCGCCCGGGGTGTTACTTGGCCTCGTCGGCCTTGGCCTCGTCGTCACCCTCGACGGCGGCCTCGACGACCTCGGCGGCCGTCTCGATCTCGTCCTCTTCGTCGGACAGGTCGATGACCTCACCCTTGGTGTCGACGACCTTGGCGGCCTCGACGACGACCGCGAGGGCCTTGCCGCGGGCGACCTCGCCGACCAGCATCGGGACCTGGCCGCCCTCGACGACGGCCTGGGCGAACTGGTCGGGGGACATGCCGGAGGACTGCGCACGGCGCATGAGGTGCTCGGTGAGCTCCTCCTGGTTGACGCCCAGCTTCTCCTTGTTGACCAGGGCGTCGAGGACGAACTGGGTCTTGATGCCCTTGACGGCCTGCTCGGAGGTCTCGGCGTCGAACTCCTCGACCGTCTTGCCCTGGATCTCCAGGAACTTCTCCAGGTTCAGACCCATCTGGCCGAGCTGGTGGTGCTCCAGGTTGTGCTTGCGGGTCTGGACCTCGTCCGCGAGGAGCTTCTCGGGGATCGGGACCTCGACGAGCTCCAGCAGCTTCTCCAGGACGCGCTCCTGGGCCTGGGTGGCCTGGTCGTACTGCTTCATGTTCTCGAGGCGCTTGCGGCTGTCCGCCTTGAGCTCCTCCAGGGTGTCGAACTCGCTCGCCATCTGGGCGAACTCGTCGTCCAGCTCCGGCAGCTCACGGGCGGAGACCTTGGTGACCTTGACGGTGACCTCGGCGTCCTTGCCCTCGGCGGAGCCGCCCTTCAGCTGCGAGGTGAAGGTGGCCTCGCCGCCGGCCTCCAGGCCCTTGACGGCCTCGTCGATGCCGTCGAGGAGCTCGCCCGAGCCGATGGTGTACGAGACGTCGGTGGCGACGCCGTCCGCGAGGACCTCGCCGTCGACCTTGGCTTCGAGGTCGATGGTGACGACGTCACCCTCGGCGGCGGCGCGCTCGACGTCCTTGGTGGACGCGAAGCGGCCGCGCAGCTGCTCGACGGACTTCTCGACGTCCTCGTCCGAGACCTCGACCGCGTCGACCTCGACCTCGATGCCGGAGTAGTCCGGGATCTCGATCTCGGGGCGGACGTCCACCTCGGCGGTGAACTTCAGGAGCTCGTTGTCCTTGAGCTCCGTGATGTCGACCTCGGGCTGGCCCAGCGGGTTCAGGTCCGCCTCGTTGACGGCCTCGGTGTAGAACTTCGGGAGGGCGTCGTTGACGGCCTCCTCCAGCACCGCACCGCGGCCGAAGCGCTGGTCGATGACGCGGGCAGGGATCTTGCCCTTGCGGAAGCCCTTCACCGTGACCTGCTGGTTGATCTTCTTGTACGCCGCGTCGAGGCTGTCCTTGAGCTCCTCGAAGGGCACCTCGACAGTGAGCCGAACCCGAGTCGGGTTCAGGGTCTCCACGGCGCTCTTCACGGTTCGGTCTCCTTGTGGCTGACTGCTGGGGGTTCTGCCGGAACGCTGTGAATCAGCGGCCTCGACGGATTCGGCCCGGTACATCAGACACACGGGCACGCAGCTTGCATAGTAACCGCAAGCGGCAATCAGCCCACAACGCGATCTTCGTGGGGACCCTGCTGGTGGTCGGGGTGGCCGGATTCGAACCGACGACCTTCCGCTCCCAAAGCGGACGCGCTACCAAGCTGCGCCACACCCCGTCGGTGCGACACGTAGGGTACATGCCCGAAGACGCTCCGGCGCCCCCGGTTTTCCCGCCGGGCGTACGCGCGCGCGGAGCGGAGCGGGGACACGGCGCTGGAAAGCGGTGTGCACTCCCCCGGTACGACCCGCTAGGATGCTGTTCGTGCCGCGGTCCGACGGACCTGCGGCGCATGCGTTGCGGGTGTAGCTCAATGGTAGAGCCCTAGTCTTCCAAACTAGCTACGCGGGTTCGATTCCCGTCACCCGCTCTGAACGGCTCAGGGCCGGGTCGAGGACGTCTCCTCGGCCCGGCCCTGACGCGTTTCACCGCCGCTCACAGCTTGATGCCGGCGATGGTGTCCGCGAGGGAGTTCAGGAAGCGGTTGACGTCCGGGGCGATGGAGCTGGACGCCAGGAAGAAGCCGAAGAGGACGGCGATGATCGCCGGGCCCGCCTTGATGTGCTTGCCGCGGATCAGGATCACCAGGATGACCGCCAACAGAACCACCACTGACAGCGAAATGGCCACTACTGATCACACCTTCGGTCGTCCCCTGGCCGGCCCGGGGCGCACCCCCGTGCCCACCCCCACATGGACCATCCTCCCACCAACCGGGGCCACCTATCCGCCTCGTGACGAATCGCCGGCACCTCTTTCCCGCCCTTTCCCATCAAGCACGTACGAACCGGGCGCATTTCGGGCGTGCGGGAGGGTGCCGGGCGGGAGGTCAGGGAGTGGGGATGCCGAGGAGTGAGCGGACGCGTGCGTACTTGGCGGTCAGCCGGTCGCGGGTGGGCGCGTCCAGCACGGAGAGACGTACGGGATCCGCGTTGTGCGCGAGGTCGGCCTCCTTGACGAGGACGGCGCCGGGCGTGGCCAGGATGCGGGCGGTGTACTCCTCCAGCGGTTCTCCGGGGCGTTTCGTGAGGGCCAGGACCATGTCCTTGACCTCCTGCGGGAGGGCCGCCGCCGCGAGCTCCTCAGCGCTGAGGGCCTCGTCCTCGACGGAGTCGTGCAGCCAGGCCGCGGCCTGCTGGGCGGGGCTGCCGCCGCGCAGGCGGACGCCCTCGGCCACGGCCGCGAGGTGCCCGGCGTAGGGTCGGCCGGCCTTGTCGGTCTGGCCCTCGTGCGCGGAGCGGGCCAGGGCCTCGACCTCGGCGAGGGTGAGGGACCGGTTCCGGTCGGTCATGCGATCTCCTTCGCTGCCGTGCGGAGGGCCTCGGCGGCCCGGCGCACGTCCGCCTGCGTCGTCCGCCAGTTGGAGAACGCGGCGCGCAGGGCGGGGGTTCCCCCGAGGACGGTGGGGGTCACGAAGACCTCGGCGGCGACGGCCTCGCGGAGGGCGGCCAGCCGTTCGGGGGTGGGGTCCTCGGCGAGGGTGAAGCAGACGACGTTGAGGCGGACGGGGGCGAGCAGGCGCAGGGCAGGGTCCTCGCCGAGGAGGCCGCCGAGGGCGCGGGCGCAGGCGACGTCCCGTTCGACGATCTCCCGGTGGCCCTCGCGGCCGTAGGCGCGCAGGGTGAACCACGCGGCCAGGGCCCGCAGCCGGTGGGAGTTCTCGGGGGTCAGGTGCACCAGGTCGGGATCGTCGCCGAGGGGGCCGAGGTAGGCGGCGGAGTTGGCGAAGACGCGGGCCTGGAGGTCCCGGCGGCGGGTGAACTGGACGGCGCTGTCGTAGGGGACGTTGAGCCACTTGTGCAGGTCGACGCAGACGGAGTCGGAGGCGTCGAGGCCCTCGGTGAGGTGGGCGTGTTCCGGGGAGAGGGCCGCGAAGGCGCCGAAGGCTGCGTCGGTGTGCAGCCAGAAGTCGTGGCGGGCGCGGAGGGCGGCGACGGCCCGGAGGTCGTCGAAGTCCACGGTGTTGACGGTGCCGGCGTTCGCGACGACGACGGCCGGGCCGGGCGTGTCGGCGAGGGCGCGGTCCAGGGCGGCGGGGTCGACGGCCTCGCGGCCGGGCAGGGTGGGCACCGGGACGAGGGCGGCGCGGCCGAGGCCGAGGACGGAGAGGGCCTTGGCGATGGAGGAGTGCGGGGCGCCGGAGAGGACCCGGACGGGGCCGAGGGCGGCGACGCCGTCCTCGGCCGGGGAGACGCCGAGGCGCTCGCCGAGCCACTCGCGGGCGATGGCGAGGCCGGCGGTGTTGGACAGGGTGGCGCCGCTGACGAAGGTGCCGGTGTGGGCGGGGGTCAGCCCGAAGAGCTCGCGCAGCCAGCCGACGGTCTCGCGTTCGAGGTGCTGGCCGGCGGGGTCGAGGGAGGAGTTGGAGTTCTGGTCGTGGGCGGCGGTCAGCCAGTCGCCCGCGAGGGCGGCGGGGGTGGCGCCGCCGGTGACGAAGCCGAGGTAGCGGGGGCCGGCGGAGGCGGAGAGCCGGGGCTCCCAGCGGGTCCGGAACTCGTCGAGGGCGGCCGCCGTGCCGGTGGCGTGCGCGGGCAGGGGGCGGGGTTCCGGCGGCCCGTCCTGCGGGGGCAGGACGGGCCGCGCGGCCAGCCCCGCGAGCGCCTCGCCTGCGGCGTGGCGGGTGGCGTCGAGGAGGGCGGGGAGGTGGGCGAGGTCGGCGGCGAGCGTGGGGTCCATGGGCGGACGGTAGCCCTGCCGGGGGCGGGGCGGACCTGCCAATCGCCACGCAGTGGCCCGGTCCCGCGAACCGGTGCCCCCGCTGCGCGGAGCCGTCCCCGACCCGCCCTTCCACCGTTCCCCGGGCTCCGCCCGGACCCGCGCCTCAAACGCCGGCGAGGCTGGAAAGACCCGGGGCTCCGCCCCGGACCCCGCGCCTCAAACGCCGGCGAGGCTGGATTTTGCCGCTGCCCGGCAATTCCAGCCCGCGCGGCGTTTGAGCGCACCGGGCGCGCAGCGCCCGGAAACGGGGTCAGGGGCAGCGCCCCTGGGAACTGGGTAGCTGGGGGAGGAAGGGCGGGTAGGGGACCGCTCCGCGCAGCGGCACGGACCCGCAGGCGACGGCCGGGCTCGGCCAGGGGCAGCGGCCCCGCCCGGCGCCCGACGGACGGAGTCCGGCGCAGCGGCGCGAAGCCGGGGAGGCCGCTCGCGGCCGAGCCGCGCGAGCGGCGCGTCAAGAAGGTGTGCGGCGCGTCAAGAAGATGTGCGGCGGATGAGGAGGAGGGCTCGGTCGTCGTTGACGTCCTTCGCCACCTTTTCGATCAGGTGCCACGCCGCCCCCTCCCAGCCGGCGGCCACGTACCGGTCGGCCTCGCCGGTGAGGCGGTCGATGCCCTCGCTGATCTCGCGGTCCGCGGTCTCGACCAGCCCGTCGGTGAAGAGCATCAGGACGTCCCCGGGGCGGAGGTTTCCGCGCGCGGGCTCGAACTCGGCGCCGTCGTAGACGCCCAGGAGGGGGCCCTCGCCGGACTTCTCCTGCCAGCGCCCGGTGCCGGCGGACAGCTGGAGCGCGGGCAGGTGGCCGGCGGAGAGGAGTTCGTAGTCGCCGGTCTCCAGGTCCAGGACGAGGTGGATGGAGGTGGCGAAGCCCTCGTCCCAGTCCTGGCGGAGGAGGTAGCCGTTGGCAGCGGGGAGGAAGTCCTGCGGCGGGAGGGCTCCGAGGAGGCCGCCGAAGGCACCGGAGAGGAGGAGGGCTCGGGAGCCGGCTTCCATGCCCTTGCCGGAGACGTCGGTGAGGACGACCTCCAGGGTGCGGCCGCCGTTGGTGCGGGCGGCGACGACGAAGTCCCCGGAGAACGACTGCCCGCCGGCCGGCCGCAGGGCCATCTCGCGGTGCCAGCCGGGCGGCAGGGCGGGCAGCTTGCTCTGCACCCGGATGCGTTCGCGCAGGTCGAAGAGCATGGTGCCGCCGCGCCGCCACGGCACGCCGACGCGGCTGCGGAACTGGGCGATGATCAGGCCGAAGAACCCGCAGGCGGCGACGACGAGGACGGTGCCCGGGGTGACCCTGGCCGGCCCCTCGGTGTAGGGGCCGAGGACCAGGGCCTCGACGATCAGGGCGGTCGCGGAGGCGGCGTAGAGGCCGAGCAGGCTGGCCGGCCGCAGCAGCAGGCCGCCGGCCACGATGGGCAGGACGAGCGCCGACGGGGAGAACCAGACGGGCAGCATCAGGGTGCCGCAGGCGATGGCGGGGACGGTGAGCAGCAGGCCGCCGAAGGCCAGCCAGTCGGAGGCGTCCCCGCGGAAGTAGTCGACGGCGGATTTGCGCAGGGCTGTGCGCGCCCGGTGCGACATCATGCGCGTCCGGGCCGTCAGCATCTCCATACGTGCTCCGGCCATTGCTTCGGGACCTTATCCATCATGGCTGGGTGCGCGCAGGGGTACCCCCGTTCCGCGGGCCTGCTGCTGCCCGAAAAAGGTTCGACCGGGCCGTATTGCCCTGGTAGCAATGGCCCCATGGCTCTTGATACGCGCGTATTGCAGGCTGATGAGTGGGATGCCTGGTACGACCATCTCGAACTTGCGTTCGGTGGCGTGCCGGAGTCCCCCGAGGAGCGGGCGCTCTACCGCTCCCTGACGGAGCCCGGCCGCTCGCTGGGCGTATGGGACGGCGGGACGTGCGTCGGCTCGGCCGGGGCCTTCAGCTTCCGGCTGTCGGTGCCGGGCGGGGCGGTGGTTCCGGCGGCGGGCGTGACCATGGTCGGCGTGGCGCCGACCCACCGCAGGCGGGGCGTGCTGACCTCGATGATGCGGCGCCAGCTGGACGACGTCCGCGCGGGTGGCGAAACGGTCGCAGTGCTGACGGCCTCGGAGCCGGAGATCTACGGGCGCTTCGGCTACGGCACGGCCGCGTACGCCCTGTCGGTCGACGTCGACACCACCCGCGTACGGCTGCAGGTGCCGCCGGGGACGGACGGGGTGCGGCTGCGGCTCGTGGACCCGGAGAAGGCGCTGGCCGACTGCGAGCGGGTGTACGCCGCCCTGGTCCCGGGCCGGCCGGGGATGACGGCCCGGCAGCCGGGGTGGGAGCGGCAGGCGCTGCTGGACCCGGAGTCACAGCGGGAGGGGGCGTCGCCGCTGAAGTGCGTGGTGGCGGAGGACGCGGACGGCGAGGTCGTCGGCTACGCGCGCTACCGGGTGCGGTCGGACTGGGAGCAGACCGGGGCGGACGGCAAGGTGCTGGTGGGGCAGGTGGACGCGCTGGACCCGGCGGCGTACGCGGCGCTGTGGCGGTACCTGTTCGAGATCGACCTGACCTGGCACGTACGGGCGACGGGGCGGCCGATGGACGATCCGCTGCTGCACCTGGTGAACGACGTCCGGCGGATCCGGGCGCGGCAGCGGGACGCGCTGCACCTGCGGGTGGTGGACCTGCCGGGGGCGCTGGAGGCGCGGGGGTACGAGGCTCCGGTAGACGTGGTGCTGGAGGTGGAGGACGGCTTCTGCCCGTGGAACGCGGGGCGGTGGCGGCTGACCGCCGCTGCCGAGGGGGGCGGGGTGCGGTGCGTGCGGACCTCCGACGCGGCGGAGCTGGCCCTCTCGGCGCGGGAGCTGGGGGCCGCGTACCTGGGCGGGGTCACGCTGGCCTCCCTCGCGGGGGCGGGGCGGGTGCGGGAACTCCGGCCGGGGGCCCTGCGGGAGGCGTCGCGGGCCTTCGCGGGGCACGCCGCCCCCTGGCTCCCCCACGGGTTCTGAGGCCGGACACCCCCTAGCGGCGCTGGCAGGCCGGGCACCAGAAGAGGTTGCGGGCGGCGAGGTCGGCGGTGCGGATCTCGCCCCCGCAGATGTGACACGGCTGGTTCGCGCGCCGGTAGACGTACACCTCGCCCCCGTGGTCGTCGACCCGCGGCGGGCGCCCCATCGCCTCCGGGAGGTGCTCGTCGCGCACGGTGTCGATGCGGTTGCGGCGGACGCCCTCGCGCATCAGCTCCACCAGGTCCGCCCACATCGCGTCCCATTCGGCACGGGTGAGGTCCCTGCCCAGGCGGTAGGGGTCGATGCCGTGCCGGAAGAGGACCTCGGCGCGGTAGACGTTGCCGACGCCCGCGATGATCTTCTGATCCATCAGCAGGGCGGCGATCGTCGTACGGCTGCGGGAGATGCGGGACCAGGCGCGGCCGGGGTCGTCGGCCGGGCGCAGCGGGTCGGGGCCGAGGCGGTCGTGTATCGCCTTCTTCTCGGCCTCGGTGACCAGCGCGCAGGCCGTCGGGCCGCGCAGGTCCGCGTAGTGGTCCTCGTTCAGCAGCCGCAGCCGCACCGTGTCGGCCGCCGGCGGGGCCGGGGCGGGGCCGAAGCCGAGCTTGCCGAAGAGGCCGAGGTGGATGTGGATCCAGGCGTCGCCGAGCTCCAGGAAGAGGTGCTTGCCGTGTGCCTCCGCGCTCTCCAGCTCGCGGCCGTCGAGCAGGGCCGCGCTCTCGGCGAAGCGTCCCTGGGGGCTGCTGACCCGGACCGGGCGGGCGGCGAAGCGCTCGCTGTGGTCCTGGGCGAGGCGGTGGATCGTGTGGCCCTCGGGCACGGCCTTGCTCCTGCGTCCATGTGAAGCGGAAATGGGTGTGCCGCCGGACGGCCTGCGTCCGGCGGCACGGGCGTGCTACTGGTCCTGCGGGTGGTGGGCCGGGATCGGGGGGAGCTCGCCGGTCTGCTCGTAGGCCGAGAGCATGTCGATGCGGCGGGTGTGGCGCTCCTCGTCGGAGTACGGGGTCGCGAGGAAGGCCTCGATGAAGCTGGTGGCCTCGTCCTGGGTGTGCATACGGCCGCCGACGGAGATGACGTTGGCGTTGTTGTGCTCACGGCCGAGCTTCGCGGTCTCCACGCTCCAGGCGAGGATGGCGCGGACGCCCTTGACCTTGTTCGCGGCGATCTGCTCGCCGTTGCCGGAGCCGCCGATCACGACGCCGAGGCTGTCGGCGTCCGCGGCGGTCTTCTCCGCGGCGCGCAGGCAGAACGGCGGGTAGTCGTCGACGGCGTCGTAGATGTGGGGCCCGCAGTCGACGGGCTCGTGGCCGTTGTTCTTGAGCCAGTCCACGAGGTGGTTCTTGAGCTCAAAGCCGGCATGGTCGGATCCGAGATACACGCGCATGGGTCGAGTGTGGCATGCGAGGCCTTGAGGGACCGCAGAGGGGTGTCGCATAAATCACTTCTAAACCTCAAGTAAACCCAAAGAACGCAGACGGGAGGGGTCGGGACCTTGGTCCCGAGATGGGGGCCTTGGGTAACCATCGGAAGAAGGTCTTCCGTACTGGCCGGAAATCGGGTTTGAATGCCGGAACTCTCCACCCGAGAACCTAAGGATTCGTCCATGAGCACGACGACGACCCTTCAGAAGGCAGGCGACCCGACCGGCGAACCCGGTTCCGCCCAGCCCTCCGACGGTCTCAAGGCCGGTCTCAAGAACCGCCACCTCTCCATGATCGCCATCGGCGGTGTCATCGGCGCCGGCCTGTTCGTCGGCTCCGGCGGCGGTATCGCCAAGGCCGGCCCCGCCATCCTGATCTCGTACCTCCTCGTCGGTGCGATGGTCGTCTTCGTGATGCGGATGCTCGGCGAGATGGCCGCCGCCAGCCCGAACTCGGGCTCCTTCTCCGCGTACGCCGACCGGGCGCTCGGCCGCTGGGCCGGCTTCTCCATCGGCTGGCTGTACTGGTTCTTCTGGGTCGTCGTGCTCGCCGTCGAGGCGACCGCCGGCGCGAAGATCCTCGAAGGCTGGGTCCCGGCCGTCCCGCAGTGGGCCTGGGCTCTGATCGTCATGGTGGTCCTGACGGCCACCAACCTCGGCTCCGTCGCCTCCTACGGCGAGTTCGAGTTCTGGTTCGCCGGCATCAAGGTCGTCGCCATCGGCGCCTTCGTGGTCGTCGGCATGCTCGCCGTCTTCGGCGTGCTGCCGGGCTCGGACAACCCGGGCGCGGGCTTCGCCCACCTCACCGACGCCGGCGGATTCATGCCGAACGGCTGGGGCTCGATCCTCACCGGTGTGCTGATGGTCGTCTTCTCCTTCATGGGCAGCGAGATCGTCACCCTGGCGGCCGGCGAGTCCGAGGACCCGCGCCGCGCGGTCACCAAGGCCACCAACTCGGTGATCTGGCGCATCGGCGTCTTCTACCTGGGCTCGATCTTCATCGTCCTGACCCTGCTGCCCTGGAACGACGAGTCGATCGTCAAGAAGGGCTCGTACGTCGCCGCGCTGGACTCGATCGGCATCGCGCACGCCGGCCAGATCATGAACGTGATCGTCCTGACGGCCGTCCTGTCCTGCCTGAACTCGGGCCTCTACACCGCTTCCCGCATGGCGTTCTCGCTGGGCGAGCGCGGTGACGCGCCCAAGGCCTTCGCCAAGACCAGCAAGAACGGCGTCCCCACGGTCGCCATCCTGGGCTCGGTGGTGTTCGGCTTCATCGCCGTCTACTTCAACTACACCTCCCCGGACACGGTCTTCAACTTCCTGCTGAACTCGTCGGGCGCCATCGCGCTCTTCGTGTGGCTGGTCATCTGCCTGACCCAGCTGCGGATGCGCGGGATCCTGATGCGCGAGGCTCCGGAGAAGGTCACCGTCAAGATGTGGCTCTTCCCGTACCTGACCTGGGCCACCGCCGCGATGATCACCTTCGTCCTCGGCTACATGGTCTACGACAAGGACAACCGCGAGACGGTGCTGTACTCCCTGCTCGTCGCGGCCGTCGTGATCGCGATCGGCGTGGTGCGCAACGCCCGCCGCAAGGGCGAGCTCGCGTCCGAGGCCGCGGTCGAGGCCGCGGTCGACGCCGCCTGACCGGCCCCGCAGACGACAGCAGCCCCGGACCGCCCGCTCGCGGTCCGGGGCTGCTGTGCAGGCACCGGCAGGTGTGTCCGTACGGGGTCAGCCGCGGCGGCCGGCCAGCTTCCAGGCGGCCGGCAGCGCGCCCATGGCCAGCGCGGCCTTGACGGCGTCGCCGATCAGGAACGGGGTCAGGCCCGCCGCGAGGGCGGCAGCGAGCGACATCCCCGTGACGGCCATCAGGTACGGCACGCCCACCGCGTAGATCACGGCCGAGCCCAGCACCATCGTGCCCGCCGTGCGCAGCACCGAGCGGTCCCCGCCGCGCTGCGCGAGGGCGCCGACGAGGGTGGAGGCCAGCAGCATGCCGAGCACGTAGCCGAAGGAGGCCCCGCCCGCGCCGGAGGTGCCGTGCGCGAACCACGGCAGGCCGGCCGCGCCCAGGGCGGCGTACAGGCCGAGTGCGAGGAAGCCGCGGCGGGCGCCGAAGGCGGTGCCCACGAGCAGGGCGGCGAAGGTCTGGCCGGTGACCGGGACGGGCGAGCCGGGTACGGGTACGGAGATCTGCGCGGCCAGACCGGTGAGCGCGGCTCCGCCGACGACGAGCGCGACGTCGCGGACGCGGCTCGCGGGCAGCAGGTCGGCGAGGACGGCGCCGGGCCGGAAGGAGACGGAAGCAGTGCTCATGAGGGGGCTCCGCGGGGTGGTGATCTACAGGACACCGTGACGCTAGTGCGCGCCGCCGCACCGCCCCACCGTCGGCCGGGACAAAGGCGTACTGTCCGGTTTGGTGGGGACCACACAAAGTCCACGCCCTACACCCGAGTTGAAGTGATCCCCATCACGGGGAACATCCGACGGCACGTCCTTTTTGCTCCCACGGGCGCCCTCCAGCGAGACTGTAGGGTCCCGCCAATCCCTTGCGCAGCCCCCAGCGCCGCTTGGCCGACCGAGAGTACGAGCACCTCCTCATGCGCGACCCACTGCCCGAACCGTCCGTCACCGAGGGCGGCCTGCCCCCGGAACCCCTGAGTCACAGCCTCAAGCAGCGCCACCTGACCATGCTGGGCCTCGGCGGCGTGATCGGCGCCGGGCTCTTCGTCGGCTCCGGCGCCGGCATCGGCATCGCCGGCCCCGCGATCATCTGTTCGTACCTGCTCGCGGGCGCGCTCGCGATGCTGGTGATGCGGGCGCTCGGCGAGATGTCGGCGGCGATGCCCGCCTCCGGCTCCTTTTCGGTCTACGCGGAGAAGGCCCTGGGGCGCTGGGCCGGGTTCTCGGCGGGCTGGCTGTACTGGTTCCTGCTGGTCGTGGTGCTCGCCGTGGAGGCGACGGGCGCCGCGAAGATCGCCCACGGCTGGCTGCCGTCGGTCGACCAGTGGGTGTGGGTGTTGGCCTTCATGGTGGTCTTCACCCTGACCAACCTGGCCGCCGTGCGGAACTTCGGCGAGTTCGAGTTCTGGTTCGCCGCGCTCAAGGTCGGCGCGATCGTGCTGTTCCTGGTCCTGGGGACGCTGGCGGTCTTCGGCCTGCTGCCCACTGCGTCCAATCCCTCTGGCGATCCGGTGGGCCTGGCCAACCTGACCGGGCAGGGCGGGTTCTTCCCCAAGGGCATGGGCGGGGTGGTCGCCGGCATGCTCGCGGTGGTCTTCGCGTTCGGCGGCCTGGAGGTCGTCACCATCGCGGCCGCCGAGTCGGACGACCCGGCCCGGTCGGTGTCCCGCGCGGTGCGCAGCGCGGTGTGGCGCATCCTCTTCTTCTACGTCGGCTCGATGCTGGTCATCGTGACCCTGCTGCCGTGGGACTCGCTGGAGCCGGGCCAGAGCCCGTACGTGGCCGTGCTCGACTCCATCGGGATCCCGGCTGCCGGGCAGATCATGAACATCGTGGTGTTCGTGGCGCTGCTGTCGGCGCTCAACGCGAACCTGTACGGCTCCTCGCGCATGATCTTCTCGCTCGCCGAGCGGGGTGAGGCGCCGCAGGCGCTGCTGAAGGTGTCGGGCGGCGGGGTGCCGCGGCGGGCGGTGCTGGCCTCGGTGGTCTTCGGGTTCGTGTCGGTGGTGCTGAACCTGCTGTGGCCGGACACGGTCTTCCTCTACATGCTCAACGCGGTCGGCGCGGTGCTGCTGTTCGTGTGGGCGCTGATCGCGGTCTCGCAGCTGCGGCTGCGGCCCCGGCTGGAGCGGGAGATGCCGGAGCGGCTGACGCTGCCGATGTGGGCGTTCCCGTACCTGACGTGGGCGGCGCTGCTGGGGATGGCGGCGGTGCTGGTGCTGATGCTGTTCGACGACTCGGCGCGGCCGCAGCTGCTGTGGTCCTCGGGCGCGGCGGCGGTGGTCCTGCTGGTGGCCGCCTACCGCGAGGTGCGGGCGCGCCGGGGCTGAGGTCCCGTCATACGCCGGACGGCCCGGGGCTTTCGCCCCGGGCCGTTGCGTCGTGCGGGGCGGACGGTCACGCGGCGTGAGCCGGGTGTCCGGATGATGGACAAGAGACGTCCGATAAACGGACGCTCGGCAGACTGGCCCCCATGAGTCAGAGCACCATCACACCCCCCGAACTGCGGCCGTCCGCGCCCGGATCCCCCCTCGGCAACGGCCTCAAGCAGCGCCACCTCTCGATGATCGCCCTCGGCGGGGTCATCGGCGCCGGCCTCTTCGTCGGCTCGGGCGCCGGCATCGCGGCCGCGGGGCCCTCGATCGTGCTCGCGTACGCCGTGTCCGGTCTGCTGGTGATGTTCGTGATGCGGATGCTCGGCGAGATGTCGGCGGCCAACCCGGCGTCGGGCTCCTTCTCGGTGCACGCCGAACGGGCGATCGGACCCTGGGCCGGGTTCACGGCGGGCTGGATGTTCTGGACCCTGCTGTGCGTCGGCGTGGCCATCGAGGCCATCGGCGCGGCGCACATCATGACGGGCTGGTTCCCGGGCACCCCGTCGTGGCTGTGGGTGCTGGTCTTCATGGCGCTGTTCTGCGGCAGCAACCTGGGCGCGGTGCGCAACTTCGGCGAGTTCGAGTTCTGGTTCGCCGCCCTGAAGATCGGCGCCATCGGCCTCTTCCTGGGCCTGGGCGTCCTCGCCGTCCTGGGCCTGCTGCCCGGCACCTCCTCCCCCGGCGCCGCCAACCTGGTGCACGACGGCGGCTTCCTGCCCAACGGGGTCGACGGCCTGCTCGTCGGCGTGCTGGCCTCGGTCGTCGCGTACGGCGGCCTGGAGACGGTGACCATCGCGGCCGCCGAGTCCGACGACCCGGTGCGGGGCGTCGCCAAGGCCGTGCGGACCACCATGTGGCGGATCGCGATCGTCTACGTCGGCTCGATGCTGGTGATCGTCACCCTGCTGCCCTGGAACGACCCGGCCGTCACCGAGCAGGGCCCGTACGCCGCGGCCCTGGACCGCCTGGGCATCCCGGCCGCCGGCCAGGTCATGAACGCGGTCATCCTGATCGCCCTGCTGTCCGCGATGAACGCCAACATCTACGGCTCCTCGCGCATGGCCCACTCGCTGGTCTCCCGCGGCCAGGGTCCCCGGGCCCTGGGCAAGGTCTCGGGCGGGGTGCCGCGCCGGGCGGTGCTCGCCTCCTGCGGGTTCGGGTTCGTCACGGTCCTGCTGTCGTACTGGTACCCGGACACCCTGTTCGCCTGGCTGCTGAACATGGTCGGCGGGGTCATCCTCATCGTCTGGGGCTTCATCGCGGTCTCGCAGCTCGTGCTGCGCCGGCGGCTGGAGCGGGAGGCGCCCGGGAAGCTGACCGTGCGAATGTGGGGCTTCCCGTACCTGACGTGGGTGGCGCTGGCCGGGGTCGCCGGGGTGCTGGTGCTGATGGCCGCGGACGCGGAGACCCGGACGCAGGTGCTGTTCACCGGCGGGCTGGCGGTGGCCCTGGCGGTGACCGGGTACGCCAAGCAGCGCCGCGCGGCGCGGGGCTGACGGCCCGGCACTTCCCGACCCGAGAGGCGGATCCCGTGCGCGACACGGGGTCCGCCTCTCTTCGTACCCAGGTAACCCTTACGCGCGACTCGGAATAGATACTGCTAGCGTGCAGTTGCGCATTAATTGCAATAAGCGATTGGCACGCCGAGGGGACCGGATACACGCATGGCCATCTACACGCTTCCTGAGCTTCCTTACGACTACGCGGCGCTCGAACCGGTGATCAACCCGCAGATCATCGAGCTGCACCACGACAAGCACCACGCGGCCTACGTCACAGGTGCCAACACCACGCTGGAGCAGCTGGAAGAGGCGCGCGAGAAGGAGAACTGGGGCGCGCTCAACGGGCTGGAGAAGAACCTGGCGTTCCACCTCTCCGGCCACATCCTGCACAGCATCTACTGGCACAACATGGCCAGCCCGAAGACCGGCGAGGGCGGCGGCGAGCCGACCGCGGCCGACGGCGTGGGCGAGCTCGCCGACGCGATCGCCGAGTCCTTCGGCTCCTTCGCCAGGTTCAAGAAGCAGCTGACCTTCGCGTCCTCCGCGACGCAGGGCTCCGGCTGGGGCGTGCTGGCGTACGAGCCCGTCAGCGGCCGCCTGCTCGTCGAGCAGGTCTACGACCACCAGGGCAACGTCGGCGTCGCCAGCACGCCGATCCTGGTCTTCGACGCCTGGGAGCACGCCTTCTACCTGCAGTACAAGAACCAGAAGGTGGACTTCATCGAGGCCATGTGGAACGTCGTCAACTGGCAGGACGTGGCCCGGCGCTACGCCGACGCCAAGGCGAACACCCCGCTGCTGATCCCCGCCAAGGGCTGACCGGCACCCGCAGACCGCCCGCCTCGTGATCGTCTTCTCAGCCTTCGCGTGCGGGTGTACAGAGCGGAAGACCCCCGCGAGGACATGAGTCGCGGGGGTCTTCTGCGTACGGGGATCCGGGCGGACTACTCGAAGGACGGGCCCTTGGTGCGGGTGCGCTTGATCTCGTAGAAGCCGGGGGTGGAGGCGACCAGCAGGGTGCCGTCCCACAGGCGGGCGGCGGCCTCGCCGCGCGGGGCCGGGGTGACGACGGGCCCGAAGAAGGCCACTTCCTCACCGTCGGCGCCGGGCACGGAGATCACCGGGGTGCCGACCTCCTGGCCGACGCGCTCGATGCCGTCGTTGTGGGAGTCGCGCAGCACCTGGTCGTACTCGTCGGAGTCGGCGTAGGCGAGCAGCTCGGCCGGCAGGCCCACCTCCTCCAGGGCGTCGGCGATGACCTCGCGGGTCGCGCCGCGGTCCTCGTTGTGGATCTTCGTGCCGAGGGCCGTGTACAGCTTGCCGGTGACCTCGTCGCCGAACTTCTGCTGGGCGGCGGTCACCACGCGCACCGGGGCCCAGCCCTTGGGGCCGAGGAGCTCGCGGTAGCGCTCGGGGAGCTCGTCGAGCTTGTCCTCGTTGAGCACGGCCAGGCTCATCACGTGCCAGCGGACCTCGACGTCACGGACCTTCTCCACCTCCAGCATCCAGCGGGAGGTCATCCAGGCCCAGGGGCAGAGCGGGTCGAACCAGAAATCAACCGGGGTCTTCTCGCGCACCTGGGTGTCGGTCATGGCTCTCCTCAAGTCACCTAAGGCATCACTGGGCATGTTCCTTCTGGCCAACCGGGCCGGGACCGCACGCATTCCCCCGTGGGAGGATTCGAACCGAAGAACGCGATCACGCACGAAGGAGTGCTACGTGCCCGGTGAGAACCTGTCCCGCGACGAGGCCCGCACGCGGGCCGAGCTGCTGTCCGTCGACGCGTACGAGGTGGCCCTCGACCTGAGGTCCGCGGTGGACGAGGCCGAACCGGCCGAAGGCCCCCGGACCTTCCGCTCGGTGACCACCGTCCGCTTCCGGTCCGCGGTCCCCGGCGCCTCCTCGTTCGCGGACCTGATCGCCCCCTCCGTGAACGCGGTCACCCTGAACGGGCGCGCGCTGGACCCGGCCGCCGTCTTCGACGGGGCCCGGATCGCCCTGGAGGACCTCGCCACCGAGAACGTCCTCGTCGTCGACGCGAACTGCGCGTACAGCCGCACCGGCGAGGGCATGCACCGCTTCGTCGACCCCGAGGACGGCGAGGTCTACCTCTACACCCAGTACGAGCCGGCGGACGCCCGGCGGGTGTACGCCAACTTCGAGCAGCCCGACCTCAAGGCCCCCTACCGCTTCGAGGTGGCCGCGCCGGAGGGCTGGACGGTGTGGAGCAACGGCGCCGAGGAGTCCCGCGAGGGCGGGGTGTGGCGCTTCGCCGAGACGCAGCCCATCTCCACGTACATCACCTGCGTGGTGGCGGGCCCGTACCACTACGTCACGGACACCTACACGCGCGGGGACCTGACGATCCCGCTGGGCGCCATGTGCCGCAAGGGGCTGGCCAGGCACTTCGACGCGGACGACGTCTTCCTCGTCACCAAGCAGGGCTTCGACCTCTTCCACGAGATCTTCGACTACCCGTACCCCTTCGGGAAGTACGACCAGGCCTTCGTGCCCGAGTACAACCTCGGCGCCATGGAGAACCCGGGCATGGTGACCTTCCGCGAGGAGTACATCTTCCGCGGGAAGGTCACGCAGGCCTCCTACGAGCGGCGCGCGAACGTCATCCTGCACGAGATGGCGCACATGTGGTTCGGCGACCTGGTCACCATGAAGTGGTGGGACGACCTGTGGCTGAAGGAGTCCTTCGCGGACTTCATGGGCTCCTTCGGGCTGGTCGAGGCCACCCGCTTCGACCAGGCCTGGGTCACCTTCGCCAACAACCGCAAGGCGTGGGCCTACCGGGCCGACCAGCTGCCGTCCACCCACCCGGTCACGGCCGACATCCGTGACCTGGAGGACGCCAAGCTGAACTTCGACGGGATCACCTACGCCAAGGGCGCGGCCGTCCTCAAGCAGCTCGTCGCGTACGTGGGCCGGGAGGCCTTCCTGGACGGCGCCCGGCGCTACTTCAAGGCCCACGCGTACGGCAACACCACCCTGGACGACCTGCTGTCGGTGCTCGGGGAGGTCTCCGGGCGGGACATGGCCGAGTGGTCGCGGGCCTGGCTCCAGACGGCGGGCGTCAACGCGCTGACCCCGGTGGTCACCACGGACGCCGGCGGGCGGCTGACCGAGCTGGCCGTGGTCCAGGAGGGCGAGGAGCTGCGCCCGCACCGGGTCGCGGTGGGCCTGTACCGGCTGGAGGCCGACGGGGCGCTGGTGCGCTACGCGCGGGCCGAGGCCGACGTGGCGGGCGCCCGGACGGCGGTCGCGGAGCTGGCCGGGCTGGAGAAGCCGGACCTGGTCCTGGTCAACGACGAGGACCTCACGTACTGCAAGATCCGCTTCGACGAGGGCTCGCTGGCCACGCTCCGCGGCCACCTGGGCGACCTCACGGACCCGCTGGCCCGCGCCCTGTGCTGGTCGGCGCTGTGGAACCTGACGCGGGACGCGCTGATGCCGGCCCGGGACTTCCTGTCGCTGGTGCTGGCCCACGCGGGCCGGGAGAGCGACGTCGGCGTGCTCCAGCAGCTGCACGCGCAGGCGCTGAGCGCGGTCACCCACTACGCGGCGCCGGACTGGCGCGAGCAGGGCGGCCGGGAGCTCGCGGCGGGCGCGCTGCACGAGCTGCGGCTGGCCGAGCCCGGCTCCGAGCACCAGCTGACCTGGGCCCGGTTCTTCGCGGCGAGCGCGACCAGCGAGGGCGACTTCCAGCTGCTGCTGGGGCTGCTGGAGGGCTCGGCCCGGATCGACGGGCTGGAGGTGGACCAGGAACTGCGCTGGGACTTCCTGCTGCCGCTGGCCGCGCACGGCGTGGTCGACGAGGGCGTGCTGACGGCCGAGCTGGTCCGGGACGACACCGCCTCGGGCAAGCGGCACCAGGTGCGCTGCCTGGCGGCGCGGCCGTCGGCGGCGGTCAAGGACCAGGCGTGGGCGGTGGTGGTCGAGTCGGACGCGCTGTCGAACGCGCTGGTCGAGGCGACCATCAGCGGGATGCAGCAGTCCTCACAGCGGGAGCTGCTCGCGCCGTACGCCGGGCGGTACTTCGAGGTGATCGAACGGATCTGGGCGGAGCGGTCGATCCAGATCGGCATCGACGTGGTGAAGGGGCTGTACCCGATGCTCCAGGACTCGCACGCCACCCTGGACGCGACGGACGCCTGGCTGACGGCCCGTCCGGACGCGGCCCCGGCCCTGCGCCGCCTGGTCCTGGAGTCCCGCGACGACCTGGCCCGCGCCCTCCGCGCCCAGTCCCGCGACGCCTAGCACCTCCGTGCGCCGCTGCGCGGGGCGGGGAGGAGCCCCGCGCAGCGGTCACTGCAATCGGCAGTCGAACGCCCGTACTTTAGCCCCATCTTGTCCGGATTTGTCGACGAGCGTGTAACAGGCGTTAGCAGGGCCATGGCCTGAGGGAATCACCGCGTCATGAACCAGAACGCACCCCTCCCCCTCGCCCACCTCACCGCCAGCCGCCCCCGCGTGCTGACCCTCGCGCAGCTGCGCGAGCACGGGGTCAGCGCCACCGAGGCCGCCGGCCGGCCGTGGCAGCAGGTGCTGCCCGGGGTGTTCCTGCTGCACTCCGGCCCCGCGACGAGCGAGGAGCGCCTGCACGCCGCCCTCCTCTACGCCGGCAAGCGCGGCAACGGCGAGGTCATGATCACCGGGCTGGCCGCGCTCGCGCTCTACCGGTTCTCCTCCACCCCCGCCCTGCTCTCCCTCACGCACATCGACGTCCTCGTGCCGAACACCCGCCGGCTCCGCTCCACCGGCGACGTCCGCATCGTCCGCGCGCACACCCCGCCCCGCCCGCTGGACGTCACCGGCCTGCCCGTGGCGCCGGTGGCGCGGGCCGTCGCCGACGCCGTCGCCCAGCTGGACGACGCCACCGCGGTGCGCCGCGTCCTCAGCGAGGCCGTCCGCGGCGGCCACTGCGAACCGGCCGCCGTGGTGCGGGAGCTGACGGTGGCCCGGCTGCTGAGCCGGCCGCACGTGATCGACGCCGTCGAGTCCCTGCTCGCCGAGGGCCGGGCCATCGCGGAGGACCGGCTGTACCAGCTCGTACGGGGCTACGAGCTCCCCGAGCCGGTCTGGAACGTGGACCTGCGCCTGCCCGGCGGCCCGCACCTGGGCGGGGTGGACGCCTACTGGCCCGAGCAGGCCGTGGCCGTCGAGATCGACATCCGGGCCCCGCGCCAGGGGGAGGACGAGGACTGGGCCGAGGCCGTCCGCAAGCGGGAGACCCTGGAGCGGCTCGGGGTGACCGTCCTCTACCTGACCCCGCGCAAGCTGCGCGACTGGCCCGAGCAGCAGGCCGCGGTCATCCGGACCGCCCTGACGGCGTCCGACGACCACGAGCCCGCCGCCTACCTGGTCGTACTGCCCCGGTGAGGGCCGTCCGGGAGGGCCGGGTTCGCCGGGGAGTACTCCGGGGCGCTCCAGCGCAGCCGCCCCGGATGCAGGCTCTCCACCGCCGCCTCCACCCGGAACCGGACGCTGCGGCTCCCGTCGGCTCCGAACTCGGTCCGGGCCCGCCCGCTCAGCTGGAGCAGCCCGCCGCCCTCCCAGTCGGGGAAGAGCAGCCCGGCCCGCTCGTCGACGGCCAGGTTCCCCAGGGTCAGGAACATCGCGTTGCCGGGATAGTCCGGCCAGCGCAGTTCGGTGGGCGAGAGCACCTCCACGAAGCCCGGCATCCCGCCCCGGTGGCTCGCGTCGGCGCCGCCCGCGCCGGCGGTGGCCACGAAGAAGGTGTCGGCGGCGCGGACGGCCCGCTCCTGGCCCGGGGTGAGCGCCCCGGAGCGCCGTACGATTCCGGGCCCCTCGGCCACCAGCTCCAGCGGCTGCCGCTTCTGCAGGTACTTCGGGCAGTTGGAGAACACCTCCTCGGCCGTCACCGCGAAGCCGCCGGGCGTCACGGCGAGGGTCCCGTTGAGCCGCATCCGGCGCCGGGTGCGCGGGTCGAGGGCGATCGTGCCCACCCGGGTGCCGTCGGCGGTCAGTGCCCCGGCGAGGGGATCCCCGTCCGGCAGGCCGCCGGCCCGGACCGCGATCCGGTCGGGCCCGACGGCCCGGACGAAACCGGGCGGGCCGGTGAGCAGCGAGGCCCACAGCCGCCCCGCGCCGTCGGCGGCGCCGACGACGAGGTGGGGCTGGAGGGCGAGGAAGGCCGCGGCCACGTCCCGGATACCCGGGCCGATGGAGCGGCCGACGTGCTCGGCGAGCTCGCGCACGCCGACCCGTTCCTGGACGGCCAGCGAGCCCTGGTGGTACCGCTCCATGACGGCCTCCCTTTCTTTGTTTTTTAGAAGAACCCGCAGGTCGGAGCCTCTGCGGTCGGCGCGGGAGCGCCCTCGGCGCCGGTGGGCACGGAGATCTCCAGGCGGGTGCCGTCCGGGTCGTGGAAGAAGATCCCGCCGGAGGCCGCGCCCTCGCGGTGGGCGACGACGCCCTCGTAGGCGAAGTCGACGCCCAGCCCGCGCAGCCGCTCCTCGTACGCACGGACCTCCTCGATCGCGCCGGCGGAGAAGGCGAGGTGGTGCAGTCCGGCCGCCTGCGGCGCGTACCGGTCATCCGCCTGCTGCCAGAGCGTGAGGACGAGCTCGCCGTCCCGGCCGAGGAAGGCGAAGCGGCGGCCCTCCTCCTTGCCCTCGCCGAGCAGCTCGAAGCCCAGCGCGTCGCGGTAGAAGGCGAGCGAGCGCTCCACGTCGGTGACGTTGAGGCCCACGTGCCCGGTGCGGAGCGTGCCGACGGTGGTGGTCATGAGGGTTCCCTTCCCGAGGAATACCGGCGCCCTGGGCGTTCCAGCCCCTGGCGTTCTAACCTTCTAAATCGAGATTAGAGGTTATGGAACCGGGCGTCAACCGGTCACGTACCCTTGAGGGGTTAGCGGCGCGAGGAGGCGGACATGACGGCAGTACCGACGACGGACCCCCGTCCGCTCACCGGCGAGCCCATCGCCCTCGATCTGCTGAACACGCGCTGGATGCGGGAGGGCGAGCTCACGGACCTCTTCGCGGGCGCCTTCGGGCTGACCCGCCTGGAGGGACTGGCCCTCTGGCTGGAGAGCACGGGCCTGGCCGGGCGTTTCCGCGCCGACAAGTCGACCCTGGTCCACCTGCTGACCGCGCGCGAGGCGCTCGCCCGCGCCGTCGCGGACCCGACGGACGCGGGCGCCCGCGAGCTGGTCGACGCGGTACTGGAGCACGGCCGGATCCGTGCCACCCTGACCGCCGAAGGCCCGGGCGAGCGGGCCGAGTTCGACGACCCGTCCTGGGGGCCGGCCTGGACCGCGGCCCGCGACTACCTCGGACTGCTGGGGTCGGCGCCGGAACGGATCCGCAAGTGCGCCTCGGAGACGTGCGTGCTGCACTTCCACGACACCTCGCGCAACGGCACCCGGCGCTGGTGCTCGATGGCCGCGTGCGGCAACCGCGCCAAGGCCTCGCGCCACTACGCGCGCACGCGCGAGCGCTGAACGGTCGAAATCTGTCACACCCGGGGTGAGACGTAACCCCGACACACCCCCGTCACACGGTCGGAAAGTCGATAAATCCACTCACTGACCGCAGCAAGTCGCCCCCGCTTGCCCCGAGATGTTCCCACTGGCGGAAACTCCACCCTGGCGAGTGTCCGCCATGTCAGGTCTCGGTCAATGACAGCCCTCCCCAAACAGCTGTCACTTGCGCAAAGCTGACCGGTCATCCGGCACCGAAATCCGGACCGTATCGATCTCTAGCCAGGGATGCTGATGACCCTCGAATCCCCCAGCACCAACGGGGCCATACCCGGCGCCCGACGCGCGGCGCGCGTCGCGGCGGCCGCGGGCCTGGTGGCCGCGCTCTGCGCCACCGGCGCCGTACCCGTCTTCGCGGCGACCGGCGACAACCCGTCGTCCCCGGCGCCGGCCAAGTCGGCCGACCAGAAGCTCGGTTCGGCGGACGCCGAACTGCTCCAGGAGGCCAAGGCCAAGGGTGACGCCACCGTCACCGTCATGGTCGCGACCGCGCCGGGCCAGACCAAGCAGGTCGCCGACCAGCTGGACGCCGTCCAGGGCGCTTCGGTGGGCCAGACGTACGACAAGCTCGGCTACGTCCGCGCCACCCTCCCGACCGACAAGGCGGAGGCGGCGCTGAAGGCGGCCGCCAAGCTGGACTCGGTGCACGGCATGGACCTCAGGCACGAGATCCAACTGCCGGACCCCCGCCCGGACTCGGGCAAGGACGGTTCGGGCACGAAGACCGCCTCCGAGACCTACCCCGGTCCGGACAAGAACACCCCGGCGAAGAACCCGTACAACCCGTCCTTCGAGACGGGCGCGGTGGACTTCGTCGCGAAGAACCCGCAGGCCGACGGCCGCGGCGTCACCATCGGCATCCTGGACTCGGGCGTCGACATCGCCCACCCGGCGCTGCAGAAGACCACGACCGGCGAGCGCAAGATCGTCGACTGGGTCACCGCGACCGACCCGATCCAGGACAACGACGCCACCTGGCGCCCCCAGATCACCCCGGTCACCGCCACCGGCGGTTCCTTCACCGCGGGCGGCCAGAGCTGGAAGGCCCCCGAGGGCACCTTCCAGTGGAGCCGCTTCAGCGAAGCGATCACCGCCACCGGTGACATGAAGGGCGACGTCAACCGGGACGGCGACACCACCGACAAGTTCGGCATGCTGTACGACGCGGCTGCCGGCACCGTCCGCGTGGACACCGACCAGGACGGCGACTTCACCAACAACGAGCCGATGAAGCCGTACAAGGACGGCTACCAGGTCGGCTACTTCGGCACGGACAACCCGGCGACCGACGTCGTCGAGCGGATCCCCTTCGTGATCCAGATCCGCAAGGACGTCCCGATGGACCCGTTCGGCGGGGACTGGGTCGGCAAGAAGGCCGACTTCGTCAACATCGGCATCATCGAGTCCGAGCACGGCACGCACGTCGCGGGCATCACCGCCGCCAACAGCCTCTTCGGCGGCAAGATGAACGGCGAGGCGCCCGGCGCGAAGATCGTCTCCTCGCGCGCCTGCTCCTGGTCCGGCGGCTGCACCAACATCGCGCTGACCGAGGGCATGATCGACCTCGTCGTCAACCGCGGCGTCGACATCGTCAACATGTCGATCGGTGGTCTCCCGGCGCTGAACGACGGCAACAACGCCCGTTCCGAGCTGTACAAGAACCTCATCGACACCTACGGCGTCCAGCTCGTCATCTCGGCGGGCAACGAGGGCCCCGGCGTCAACACCATCGGCGACCCCGGTCTCGCCGACAAGGTCGTCTCCGTGGGCGCGGCGGTCTCCAAGGAGACCTGGGCCGCCAACTACGGCTCCGGCGTGACCAAGAAGTACAACATGTTCCCCTTCTCCTCGCGCGGTCCGCGTGAGGACGGCGGGTTCACGCCGACCATCACCGCCCCCGGCGCGGCCATCAACACCACCCAGACCTGGCTGCCCGGCAGCCCGGTCAAGGAGGCGGGCTACTCCCTGCCGGCCGGCTACTCGATGCTCCAGGGCACCTCGATGTCCTCGCCGCAGGCGGCGGGCGCCAGCGCCCTGCTGATCTCGGCCGCCAAGCAGGCGAAGATCGCCCTGCCCCCGGCCAACCTGCGCGTGGCGCTGACCAGCACCGCGAAGAAGATCGACGACGTCCCGGCGCACGCCCAGGGCGCGGGCCTCATCGACATCAACAAGGCGTGGGAGTCCATCCAGCGCGGCGCCAAGGCCAACGAGTTCACGGTCAAGGCCCCGGTCGACACCGCGCTCGACCAGTTCCTGAAGACCCCCGGCTTCGGCACCGGCCTCTACGACCGCGAGGGCGGCCTGAAGGTCGGCCAGAAGAAGGTCTACGACGTCGTCGTCACCCGCACCACCGGCGTGAAGTACGGCACCCGCCACAACATCAGCTGGCGCAACAACGACGGCACCTTCAAGGTCGTCGGCGGTGGCGGCTACGACTACGTCACGCTGCCGCTGAACAAGCCCGTCACCATCAAGGTCGAGGCCAACGTCAAGTCGGCCGGCGTCCACAGCGGCATCCTGCAGCTCGACGACCCGACCACCGAGGGCATCGACAAGCAGATCCTGGCCACGGTCGTCGCCTCCACCCCGCTGGCGCAGCCGTCGTTCACGCTCTCGGACACCTCCTCCGTGCAGCGCAACAGCCACAAGTCGTACTTCGTGACGGTCCCGCAGGGCGCCAAGACCCTTGAGGTCGCGCTCGGCGGTCTCGCCGCGGGCAGCCAGACGCGCTTCATCTCGATCCACCCGTACGGCACGGGCGTCGAGGACAGCGCCACCACCCAGTGCTACCCGAACTACGACAACCCGGCCAACAAGTGCCGCCCCGACCTGCGCTCGTACGACAACCCGCAGCCGGGCGTCTGGGAGATCGAGGTCGAGTCGCGCCGTACGTCGCCGCTGCTGGACAACCCGTTCAAGCTGGACGTCTCCGTCCTCGGCGCGGGCTTCGACCCGGCGGTCAAGGTCCTCCCCGAGGTCAAGCAGGGCACCCCGGCCCCGGTCCAGTGGACCGTGCAGAACACCGGCGCGGCCATCTCCGGCGGCAAGCTCCAGGGCGGCGCGCTCGGCTCCGCGAAGGTCGACAAGCCGACCATCGCCGTCGGCGAGACCAAGACCACCGAGGTCACCGTCGGTGAGGGCGTCTCCCGTCTGGACGTGGCGATCAACCACACCTCCGACGCCGGCGCCGACCTCGACCTCGAGGTCTACAAGGACGGCGTCAAGGTCGGCTCCTCCGCCGACGGTGACTCCGACGAGTCCGTGAGGCTCGACAAGCCCGCCGCCGGCACCTACACCATCAAGGTGATCGGCTACGCGGTCCCGTCCGGCTCCACCACGTACGACTACCGTGACGTGTACTTCTCGTCCGCCCTGGGCACCGTCCAGGTCGACGAGGCCGCCGCGGTGAACCTCGCCAACGGCGCCTCCGCGCAGGTCTCGGCGAACGTCCTGGTCTCCAGCGCGGCCCCCGAGGGCCGTCAGTTCTTCGGCCAGGTCCAGCTGCTCAACGGCCGCGGCACCGCCGCCGGCACCGGCAGCGTGCAGATCGACAAGGTCACCCAGTAAGGCGTGACCGGGTAAGACCGAGGGGGCGGTGCTCGTACGAGCACCGCCCCCACCGGGGGTTACCCGCGGGTTTTGCCCCCCGGGGCGTGCGGGGACTTTGCGGGGGCGCGCAGCGCCGCGGCGGAGGTGGCGGCCG